>NZ_CDWTNB010000054.1:0-21463 GCF_977947065.1 Frankia sp. CgJB1 | reverse complement strand
GTCCGGTCCACGGCCGGTCGTCCGCAGGGCGGACCGGGCGGCGGCGGCCAGCAGCGCCCGGCTCGGCGGGAAACGACGCAGCCCGGACAGGGGGAACGACAGCGCCTGCCCCACACGGATGCCGCGGTCGACGCCGCCGATATACGTCGCGACGTCGGTCAGCGCCGGCGCGAGCCGGGGCAGGGTGAACGGCTCCCCTCCCGACCACAGCACCGCCGGGTGTCCCCGCCGGCCGCCCGACCCGCCGGTGACCTTGCCGGACGACCGGAAGGACCATACCTCGCGGGCGAGCGGGCGCTCGACGAGGACGCCGCCGCGTAGCACGATGACGGGCTCGGTCAGCGCGGCCAGCAGGGTCGCCCGCGTTCCGCTGCTTATCCCGAGAGCGCCCGTGACGAGGTAGCCGATGTCGAGGCGGCGGGCCTCGCCGCCGGCCGCCTGCAGGGCCAGTGCTCCGGCGAGGTTGCCGGGGACGAAGTCGAAGCCGGCGCCGGGGATCAACGCCGCCCCGGACGCCGCCGCCCGCGGGCCGACCTCGGTGAAGACGTGCCGCAGGAATGCGCCCTCCCCGGAACAATCCAGGTAGTGCGCGCCGACCGCGGCCGCCGCCGCCACGACCGGCCGCCCGAACCGGCGGAACGGGCCCACCGTGGAGACGAGCACGTCCCCGGTGCCGAGCCCGAGCAGGCGGGCCAGCGACGTGCCGCTGGGCGCGCCCCGAGCCTCCGTCCGGTCGGCCGCGTCAGCCACGCCGGCCGCGTCAGCCGCGGTGGTCGCGCCGGCCGGGGTAGTCGCGTCGACCACGGCGGTCCCCAGGCCGTCGTAGGCGGCGGCGAGGGCACGGACCCTGGTCTCCGTGCGGCCGGCGAGGACAGGTCGGTGCCCGGCAGCCACGAGTTCTGCGGTCACCAGCCGGCCGGTGTAACCGGTCGCGCCGAACACTACGATACGGGCCGTCATGGGCCCCGAGGTTATGCCCATCTGTCGAAGGTGGCCCTTGAGACGTTACTTTGGCACGTAGCGGCCTGCACACCCCACAATGATGCGCACCCGTCCGAGGAGGCGCGTGTGCGTAAGGTACTGGTTGCAAATCGTAGTGAGATCGCCGTCCGTGTTTTCCGAGCTGCTCAGGAACTGGGCCTGCGCACGGTGGCGGTCTACACGCCCGAAGACGTTTCCGCGCTGCACCGGACAAAGGCGTCCGAGGCCTACGAGATCGGTGGCCCCGGGCACCCGGTGCGCGGATACCTGGACATCGACGCCCTGCTCACCGTGGCCAAGCAGGCGGAGGCCGACGCGCTGCACCCCGGCTACGGCTTCCTGTCGGAGTCGGCGGTGCTCGCCGAGGCGTGCGCCACCGCCGGCATCACCTTCGTCGGACCGCCCCCGGCGGTCCTGCGGCTGACCGGGGACAAGGTCGCCGCCCGGGACGCCGCGCTGGCCGCCGGGCTGCCGGTGCTGCGCGCCTCGGTGCCGCTGCCGGACGGCGCCGGGGCGCTCGCCGCCGCCGAGGAGGTCGGCTTCCCGCTGTTCGTCAAGGCCTCCGCCGGTGGCGGGGGGCGCGGCCTGCGGCGGGTGGAACGCCTCGCCGACCTCGCCGACGCGGTGGCGAGCGCGTCCCGGGAGGCCGCCGCCGCCTTCGGGGACGGCACGATCTTCCTGGAGCAAGCGGTGGACCGGCCGCGCCACATCGAGGTCCAGATCCTGGCCGACGCCTACGGCAACATCATCCATCTGTACGAGCGGGACTGCTCGGTGCAGCGCCGGCACCAGAAGGTCGTGGAGATCGCCCCGGCGCCGCGGCTCGATGAGGCGGTCCGGGCGAGCATCTGCGCCGACGCGGTGCGGTTCGCCCGGCATGTCGGCTATGTCAATGCGGGCACGGTCGAGTTCCTTCTCGGCGCCGACGACCGGTACACGTTCATGGAGATGAATCCCCGGATCCAGGTCGAGCACACGGTCACCGAGGAGGTCACCGGGGTTGATCTGGTTGCGGCGCAGCTGCGGATCGCCGACGGGGAGAGCCTGGCCGGCCTCAACCTCGCCCAGGAGCAGATCGTCCTGCGCGGTACCGCCATCCAGTGCCGGGTCACCACCGAGGATCCCTCGGACGGCTTCCGGCCCGACACCGGGACGATCAGCTTCTACCAGTCACCCGGCGGTCCGGGGGTGCGCCTCGACGGCGCCACGTACCCGGGGGCCGAAGTCAGCCCGTACTTCGACTCGTTGCTGGTGAAGCTGACGACCCGGGGTAACACGCTGGAGAAGGCGGCGCGGCGCGCCCGGCGGGCGCTGAACGAGTTCCGGGTCCGCGGGGTGCGTACGAATATCGACTTCCTGGTGCGGCTCCTCGCCGACCCCGGCTTCCTCGCCGGCGGGGTGAGCACGTCGTTCATCGACGAACGGCCGGAGCTGCTCGCTCCCGGCAAGGGGACGGACCCGACCAGCCGGCTGCTGGCTCGCCTCGCCGAGAGCACGGTGAACGGATTCCTGCGCCCGGCGGTCGCCCTGGCCGACCCCCGGGAGCTGCTGCCGCCCGCGCCCGCGCAGGTGGCGGCGCCCCGCGGCACGGCGCCCGGCGGCACGCAGCTGCCGGGGGGATCCCGGCAGTTGCTGACGGAACTCGGGCCGGCGGGCTGGGCGGCGTGGCTGCGCGCCCAGGGGGCGCTGGCCGTCACCGACACCACCCTGCGTGACGCCCACCAGTCGCTGCTGGCCACGAGGCTGCGCAGCTTCGACATCCTGGCGGCCGCCCCGTCGTACGCCGCGCTGACGCCGAACCTGCTGAGCCTGGAGGCCTGGGGCGGGGCGACCTACGACGTCGCGCTGCGCTTTCTCGCGGAGGATCCGTGGGAGCGGCTCGCTGCGCTGCGCCAGGCCGCACCGAACATCTGCCTGCAGATGCTGCTGCGGGGGCGCAACGCGGTCGGGTACACCCCCTACCCGGACGACGTCGTCCGGGCGTTCGTCGCCGAGGCCGCGGCGACCGGCGTCGACATCTTCCGGATCTTCGACGCGCTGAACGACATCGAGCAGATGCGCCCGGCGATCGAGGCGGTGCTCGGTACCGGGGCGATCGCCGAAGGGACGCTCTGCTATACCGGTGACCTCTCCGATCCGGCGGAGCGGATCTACACCCTCGACTACTACCTGCGCCTCGCCGAACAGCTCGTCGAGGCGGGTGTGCATGTGCTCGCCGTGAAGGACATGGCGGGACTGCTGCGCCCGGCGGCGGCGGCCACGCTGGTGACGGCCCTACGGGAGCGTTTCGACCGGCCCGTCCACCTGCACACCCACGACACCGCGGGCGGCCAGCTCGCCACCCTGCTCGCGGCGTCCGCGGCCGGAGTGGACGCGGTGGACGCCGCCGCCGCGCCGATGTCCGGCGGCACCAGCCAGGTCAACATGTCCGCGTTGGTGGCGGCGACCGACCACACTCCCCGGGCGACCGGCATCGCGCTGCCCGCGCTCTCCGCGATGGAGCCGTACTGGGAGGCCGTGCGCGACCTCTACGCCCCGTTCGAGGCGGGGCTGCGAGCCCCGACCGGGGCCGTGTACCGGCACGAGATTCCCGGCGGCCAGCTGACGAACCTGCGTCAGCAGGCGATCGCGCTGGGGCTGGGGGACCGGTGGGCCGAGGTCACCGAGTGCTACGCGATCGCCAACGAGCTGCTTGGCAAGCCGATCAAGGTGACGCCGACCAGCAAGGTCGTCGGTGACCTGGCGCTGTTCATCGCCGGCGGATCCGTCGACGTGGACCGGTTGCGTGCGCATCCCGAGGAGTTCGACCTGCCGGCCAGCGTGCTCGGCTACCTCGCAGGTGAACTCGGCACGCCGCCGGCCGGCTTCGCCGAACCGTTCCGGGAACGGGCGCTGGCCGGGCGCCGCCCGGCGCCGCCGTCCGTCGACCTCGACGCGGCGGACGCCGCCGAGCTCTCTTTCCCGGGGACCCGGCGGCGGGCGGCCCTGTCCAGGCTGCTCTTCCCCGGCCCGTGGAAGGACTACCTGCGGGCGGTGGACGCCTACGGGGACTCCTCCGTGGTCCCGACCGACGGCTTTTTGTACGGGCTGCGGCCCGGCGTTCCGCTCACCGTCACCTTGGAGCCCGGGGTGGAGATCATCGTGGAGCTGGAGACGCTCTCCAAACCGGACGACTCCGCGATGCGCACCCTGTACCTGCGGGTCAACGGCCAGCCCCGGCCGGTGCGGGTCCGGGACGCGTCCATCACGGCCACCACCACGGTGGCCCGTCGGGCGGACCCCGCCGATCCGAACCAGGTGGGCGCCGGGCTGCCCGGCATCGTCACGTTCAGCGTCGCGGTGGGCGACACGGTGACGAAGGGCCAGCGGCTGGCGGTGGTGGAGGCGATGAAGATGGAGGCCGCGGTGACCAGCCCGGTGGGCGGGACCGTCGTGGAGCTCGTCCGCTCCAGCGGCGACTCCGTCGAGGTCGGTGACCTGCTGCTTATTCTGCGTTCCTGATTACGCTGTGTCCCTGATCCCGCCGGTCGGGTTCTGCCTCCGCGGGGGTGTCGTGGCCGGGAGCGTCCCGGCCACGTCCCCCGCCTCCCGGCCCGGGCGGAAGACCCAGGCGCGCAGTAGAAGGAACCGGATGACCGTGGAGGCCAGGTTCGCCAGCACCAGCACGGAGAGTTCAATGCCGCGGCCGGGGTTCGTGCTCGCCGCGTGCAGGAGCGCGAGCGAACCGCTGGTCAGGCCGAGGCCGACGGCGAACACCACCAGGCCCTGCAGATGGTGGCGACCGGCGCGCTCCGGACCGGTGAGACCGAAGGTCAGCCGCCGGTTCGCCGCGGTGTTCGCAACCGCCGTGAGAAGCAGCGACAGCAGGTTCGCGACCTGCGCCCCGGTGACTGTCCGCAGCAGGACGAAGAGCACCAGATAGGACAGCGTGCTGGCGATCCCGATCGCGGCGAATCGCAGGAGCTGACCGGTGAGTCCCTTCGGTACCCCCGGGACCTCGACGGCCTTGCCCTCCTCGGCGTGGCCGGCGGTGAGCGGGCCTCGGCCGAACTCCTGGTGCAGCCTGGCGAGCGGTAGCTTTCCGCTGCCGAACGCCCGCAAGAGGCGGACCACACCCTTCAGGTCAGCGATGGCCGTGGCGAGCACGTCGACGCGGCTGTCCGGATCATCGATCCAGTCGACCGGGATCTCGTGGATGCGCATTCCGGCCCGTTCGGCCAGGACGAGCAGCTCGGTGTCGAAGAACCAGCCGCTGTCTTCCACCAAGGGCAGCAGGCCCGCCGCGGCGTCGGCGCGGATCGCCTTGAAGCCGCACTGCGCGTCGGAGAACCGGGCCGCCAGTGTCCTGCGGAGGATCAGGTTGTAGCAGCGGGAGATCATCTCCCGGCGCGGTCCCCGCACGACCCGGGAGGCGGGGGAGAGCCGGGTGCCGATCGCGAGATCCGAGTGGCCGCTGATGAGCGGGGCCACCAGGGGCAGCAGCGCGGCGAGGCCGGTCGACAGGTCGACGTCCATGTAGGCGAGCACCGGTGCGGGCGAGATGCCCCAAGCCGCCCGCAGTGCCTGGCCGCGGCCCTTGGCTTCGAGGTGGATCGCGGCGACCTCGGGGAGCTCCTTCTCCAACTCTTGGGCGATGACCAAGGTGCCGTCGGTGCTGGCGTTGTCGGCGATCGTGATCTGAAAGGGGTACGGGAACGTCCCGGTCAGGTGGGCGTACAGCCGTCGGACGCAGGGAGCGAGGTCGTTCTCCTCGTTGTATACGGGGATGACGACGTCCAGCATCGGGCGCGGACGGCCGCCGTCCGGCCCGAGCCATCTAGGCTGATGATGTTGAACGGGAATGCTCTCTCCGGTGCTCCCGGTCGTCTCGAAGGTCCCGGTCATCCCGGTCATCCTGGAGATCACGGTCGTCGAGGAAGGCATCCGCGTCATCGTCATGCTCTCCATCCTCGGTTCGGGAGCTGTGCCGCTCGTGTGCCGATGCTGTGCGCCTGCTGTGAGCGTCGGCCGGGCTGAGGATCGCCTCGGCGATTGCGGTTGTGGTGCGGAGCGGCGTCAGGTAGTGACGCCGGTGCCCGTCGTGGAGCCGGCGGTGGCGCCGGTCTTCGGTGCGGTCAGGTCGTAGAGGGTCACGCCGTCGACCGTCTTCGAGGTGAAGTTCTCCGTCACCCAGCTGGAGATCTCCCGTGAGGACGAGCTACCGCCGTTGGCCTGACCGAAACCGCCGCCGCCGATGAAGTAGTAGATCTTTCCTTCGGCGACGTACTGCTTGAACTGTGCCAGGGTGGGCGAGGGGTCGCTCCCGTTGAACCCGCCGACCGGCATGACCGGGTCCTGGGTCGCGAGCTGGTATCCGGCTGCGCTATTCGAGCCGACCGCGGCGGCGACCCAGGTGTAGGAGTCCGCGTTCTGCCTGAGCAGCTTCACGATCGCGTCGCTGGGAGTGACGGCGCTGAGTAGACCGCCCGGGCCACCGCCCCGGGTCTCCTGCCCGCCGAGGATCCCGTTCCCCAGCACGCTGGTTCCGGTTCCGGCACCACCACCCGCCTGGCCGGGCATCCCGCCTTGGCCGCCGGGCATCTGCTGCCCACCGCGGGGGAAGGCCCCACCGGGGAAGATTCCACCACCCTGTGGGCCAGCCTGCGGGCCGCCCTGGCCCATGCGGCCGCCACCCGGCCCGCCGAAGCCGGCGCCGGCGGAACCCGCAGCCGGGATCGAGCCGGTGTGCGGGGTCGCCGCGGTGGCGATGGCGTACGAGCCGGGTCCGAGGAGCCCGGCGACCAGCGCCACGGCGGCGACGCCGAGCGCGGCCCGCCGCGGCAGTCGGATGGCTGCGAGGAACCCGAGCGCCGCGATGATCCCGGCGACGAGCACGGCGTACCGGATCCACGGATGCCACTGGGGGGTGCGGTTCAACAGGGTGTAGCACCAGGCGGTGGTGGCAGCCATCGTGGCGGCCGAGACCACGGCGGCGGCGGGATGCCGGCGCTGACGCCAGAGCAGCGCGCAGCCCATCCCCACCAGGGCGCCGACCGCCGGGGCGAGCGCCACCGTGTAGTAGGCGTGGAAGATGCCCTTCATCTGGCTGAAGACGATGCCGGTGACGAGCAGCCAGCCGCCCCAGAGGAGGAAGGCGGCGCGGGCGCGGTCCGTCCGCGGGGTGCGCCGGGTGATCCACAGTCCGGCGACGAGCAGGATCAGTGCGGTCGGGAGCAGCCAGGAGATCTGACCGCCGACCTCCGAGCCGAACATGCGGGTCCAACCGGCCTGGCCCCACATGCCGCCCCCGCGGCCGCCCGGACCCCCGGGACCGAAGACGACCGTGCCGCCGCCGGGAACGGCGCCTGCCGCGCCGTTCCCGATGAATTCCGGCAGGCCGCCCATCCGGCCACCGCCGACGCTGCCGGTCTCGTTGCCGGTAAGTCGGCCGAGCCCGTTGTAGCCGAGGGTGAGCTCCAGCAGGCTGTTGTGCTGTGAACCCCCGATGTTAGGGGCGGGAGGACGCCGGGACGAGCTCCACGATCGCGATGAAGAGGCCGGCGGGGATCAGCAGTCCGAGCCCCGCGGCCAGGGTTTGCCGGACGCGCCGCCAGAACGAGGTCGGCGCGGTCACCAGGTACACCAGTGCGAAGACAGGGACGACGAGCAGTGCCTGCAGCAGCTTCGTCAGGAAGGCGAAGCTGACCAGGACCCCGGCGAACACCAGCCAGCGGGTGCTCGCCTGCTCGATCGCCCGCAACGTCGCGTAGGCCGCGGCGACCAGGAGCAGCACGAGCAGGGCGTCCGGGTTGTTGAACCGGAACATCAGGGCCGCGACCGGGGTCAGGGCCAGCACCGCGCCGGCGAGCAGGCCCGCACCGGCGGAGAATTGCCGCCGCACGGTCTGGTAGAGCAGGCCGACGGTGACGACACCCATCAGCGCCTGGGGCACGAGGATGCTCCAGGCACTCAGGCCGAAGATCCGGACGGACAGCGCCATGACCCACAGAGAGACCGGCGGCTTGTCGACCGTGATTGAGTTGGCAGCGTCCGAGGAGCCGTAGAAGAACGCCTTCCAGCTCACCGAGCCGGCCTGGACCGCGGCCGAGTAGAACGCGTTCGCCCATCCCGACGCGCCGAGGCCCCACAGGTAGAGCACACCTGTGCCCACCAGCAGGGTGACCAGTGCTGGTCGGGCCCAGCGGGCGTCCTCGGCGGCTACGTCTTCGGCGGCTACGAGGCCACCGGAGCCGTCGACCGGGGGCCGGGTCTCGGTGGGGGCGTCGGGGGAGGGCACATGGTGGGGCTGGTCCCTGGTCCACGGCATGCGCCGCCGATGTCCAGGGGCCCGACCGCCTCCGGAGAGGGGCACCGGGTCGGTGAGTATGGGCGACATGGGGATCACTGTCGACCGCGGACCTTTCGGCTTCTTGTGATCTACCTGTACGCAGGCTGTGAAGCTCGGTCGGGGTGCGTCGGGCCGGTCAGGCAGGCAGGCTCGGGTGGGACCGTCCCCGAGGGTGGGAGGCATCGGGGCAGCTCGACCATGAAGGCGGTGCGTCCCGGCTCGCTCGTGGCCTGCACGTGCCCGTGATGTGCCTCGACGACGGCGGCGACGATGGCGAGCCCCAGCCCGGTGCTACCGGCGGCGCGGGACCGCGAGCTGTCGCCGCGCGCGAAGCGTTGGAAGACCTCGGGGAGCAGATCCGGGGGGATGCCCGGGCCGTCGTCCACGACCGCGAGGATCGCCGTGGGGCCGCTCACGGTCAGGCTCGCCGTGACCTGGGTGCCCGGCGGCGTGTGGGTGCGGGCGTTGGCCAGCAGGTTCGCGAGAACCTGGTGCAGGCGGGCCGGGTCCCCGGTGACCGTGACCGGCTCCTCGGGCAGGCCGAGGGCGAAGCGGTGGCCCGGGGCGGCCACGTGCGCGTCGCTGACCGCGTCGATGATCAGCCGGGAGACGTCCACCGGTTCCCGGACCAGGTCCCGACCGGAGTCGAGCCGGGCGAGCAGCAGCAGGTCGGAGACCAGCGCCGTCATCCGCGCGCTTTCGGACTCGACCCGGCTCATCGCGTAGGTGACGTCCGCGGGGACGTGCTCGCGGGTCCGGCGGGTCAGCTCGGCGTACCCGCTGATCGCCGCGAGCGGAGTGCGCAGTTCGTGGCTGACGTCGGCGAGGAACTGGCGCATCCGCATCTCGCTCGCGTGCCGGGCGGCCAGCGCGGCACCGATGTGGCCGAGCATCCGGTTGAGCGCCGCCCCGACCTGGCCGACCTCTGTGCGCGGGTCGGTGTCGACCTGCGGCACACGCACCGACAGGGCCACCTCACCCCGGTCGAGGGGTAGCTCGGCGACCCGGGAGGCCGTCGCGGCGACCCGCCGCAGCGGTCGCAGCGTGACGCGGACGATCGCCGTGCCGGCGATCGCGGCGGCCGCGACCCCCACCAGGGCCATCACCCCAGCGATCATCGCCATCCTGGTGAGGGTCGCGTTCACCTGTTTCATCGGCAGCCCGGTGACGACGGTCATACCGTCAGGGGTGGTCCTCGCGAGGAGCCGATAGTCACCCTGATCGCCGAACGCCCGGGTATACGGCCGCAGGTAGGCGGGAATGCCCGCGACGACGGCGGTCTCGGCGGTGGTCAGCTCCTTCCCCTCACCGGCGGTATCGATGAAGGCCCCGTAGGTTCCATCCTCGTCCACGACGGCTCCCAGCGTTCCCGGATCGACCGGTCCACGGAAGAACCGGCGGACCCGCAGCTGCTGCGGGCTGAGGCTGGACGGCTGGCCGGCGGCAGCGGAGTCGGCAGCGGAATTGGCAGCGGAATTGGCAGCGGAATCGGCGGGGGCAGCGGAGCCGGCGGCGGTGGCCGAGCCGCCGGCAGTGCCGTAGCCGGCGTTCCCCTCGGCTGGGGCCGGGAGGGTCGGCAGGGCCGGGAAGGACGGGAGGTTCTGAAGAAAGGCGGGTTCCGGCCGGTCCCATCGTCCGCTGGCCTCCCGCAGCCGCCTGTCGAGCTGGTCGACGAGGACACCTCGCAGCGCGACGGCGGTGACGAACACGATCGCCAGCGAGACGGTCGCCAGCAGGAGCATCAGTAGGGCGAGCAGCCGGGTGCGCAGCGACCAGCGCGAGGGCGAGACCGGCACGATCCGGTGAGCCGGGGAGCTCATGCCGGGCCCGGCGCGGTGCCCCTCGATGACGGGGTGGCGGAGGTCTTCGGTGCCAGCGCCGGATCGGCCGGCCGCAGGACGTACCCGGCCCCGCGCATCGTGTGGATCATCGGGGGGCGGCCGGCGTCGATCTTCTTGCGCAGGTACGAGACGTAGAGCTCGACGACGTTCGCCTGGCCGCCGAAGTCGTAGTTCCAGACCCGGTCGAGGATCTGGGCCTTGCTGAGCACCCGGCGTGGGTTGCGCATGAAGAAGCGCAGCAGTTCGAACTCGGTGGCGGTGAGGTGCACCGGCTGGCCGGCGCGCTGCACCTCCCGGCTCTCCTCGTCCATCGTGAGGTCGCCGACGACGAGCCGGGCGCCCTGCAACGCCTCGGTGGTGCGCGCGGCGCGACGCATCAGTCCGCGCAGCCGCGCGACGAGCTCCTCGAGACTGAACGGCTTCGTGACGTAGTCGTCGCCGCCGGCGGTGAGTCCCGCCACCCGGTCCTCGACGGCGTCCCGGGCGGTCAGAAACAGCACCGGTACGTCCGGGCTCTCCGCCCGCAGGCGCCGAAGCACCTCCAAGCCGTCCATGTCGGGCAGCATGATATCGAGAACGACCGCGTCCGGCCGGAAGTCGCGGGCGAGCCGCAGCGCTCCGCGACCATCCGCGGCGCTGCGCACTTCCCACCCCTCGTAGCGCAGCGCCATCGACAGCAACTCCGCCAGTGTCGTCTCGTCGTCTACCACGAGGACCCGCACCGATTGCATGGTGTCAGCTTCGCCTCCTTGGCTGGCTGTTACCTGAGGTCTTGCTGTGAGCTGGTTCTGTGAATGCCCGGGGGCCGCGGAATCGTAGGTGTGCCACTCGCCGCGATGTCCATCGACGAGACGACGGGGACCCCCTCGAATGGCACCTCCCCCGGGTGGCGGGCCCGACGGCTCCGATGGGATGGACACCACGTTCGGTCAAGTATCGCATCACATCTTGCCAAGATTTTATCTTGGTGAGACTAATGTGGTCGGAGGTAGTGAGAGATGGGAGAATATCAACGGGATCACGATGTGATCTGTCGTCGGGTTGACCGTTGGAGTATCCCCCTTCAGGGGGTTCACCTGCGCAAACTGGGTAGGTGCACAGCATGGCTCGCCATAGTCGTCCTCGGTCCGCCGTCCGCGGTAACCGTCCCCGTATCGTGCGCCGGGTGGTACTGCCCACCGCAACTCTGGTCACCGCGGGAGTTGTGACCGTGGGTACGGCGTTCGCCTGTTCCAGATCGTCCTCGGTGGCGTCGGCTCCCGGGGAAACCAGCCGCGTCGTCGCCGCCGTAGCTCGCGGCGCCGGCACCTTCCCGCCGTCGGCCGGGGATGCGGGCGCGATTGCCGAGGCGGTCCGGACGAGCCCGTTCACCGCGGATGTTCCGCCGCAGAACTACGAGGTCACCGGGACCACCGTGGCCGCCAGCGACCCGAGCTGGGCACTGACCGAGCTGCGCCCGACTGTGGCCGATCTCGACCGGGCCGAGGGGGTACTGCATCACACGGACTCCGGGTGGGAACTGGTCCAGCTCGGTACCTACGAGGTCGGGTGTGGCGTCGTGCCCGAGGCGGTGCTGGACGACCTCGGCCTGAAGTGCCCGCCGCGGGACGGCTCGGTCTTCCCGACCTGATCTCCGGGAGTTCCGGGCGGCGGATCTGCCTGCCGGGACGGCCGGAGCGTCAGGGGGTGTAGATGATGTCCCAGAGCCGAGCGGTCATGTCGGTACTGGTGGTGGCGAGCAGGAGGCCGTAGGGAGCGAACGCGCAGCTCATCACCGTGCTGCTGTGCCCGGTGAGGGTGGCGATCGCGGACCCGGTCGCGACGTCCCACAGTTGCGCGGTGTCGTCGGTGCTCGCCGTCGCCAGCAGGTGGCCGTCCGGGGAGAAGGCGCAGCTCTGCGCCGAACCCGGCAGGGTGAGCACGGTGGTGCCGCTGGAGGCGTCGGTGAGCCGGGTGCCCTCGTTGCCGGCCGTCGGGAGAGAAGGCGCAGCCGCCGGCGAAGTTCGTGTGCCCGGGTAGGCTCATGATGATCTTGCCGACCGTGACGTCCCACAGCAGGGTGGACTCCGCGCCGGCGGTGACCAGCAGCCGGCCGTCGGGGGAGAAGGCGCAGCCGTAGACCGAGCCGCGATGGCCGTTGAGGGTGGCAAGGTTCTTCCCGGTCGACGAACCCCACAGCCGGACGGTGCGGTCGGTACTGGTCGTGGCGAGCAGGCTGCCGTCCGGGGAGAAGGCGCAGCCGTACACGGGTCCCCGGTGCCCGGTCAGGGTCACCGTCTGGCGGGCGGCGTCGACGTCCCAGATGCGGGCCGTCTTGTCGCTGCCGGTGGTGGCGAGCAGCTTGCCGTCCGGGGAGAAGGCGCAGCCGTGCACGACCAGGCTCTTGCGCCCGCTGAGCGTGACCGACGTTCGGCCGGTGGCGACGTCCCACAGCCGGGTGCCGTCCTTGCTGGTGGTGGCGAGCACCTTGCCGTCTGGGGAGAAGGCCGCCGAGGTGACATCGCGTTCGTGTCCTTTGGGGAGAAGGCCGCCGAGGTGACATCGCGTTCGTGTCCTTTGAGGGTGGCCCGCGCGGTGACCTCGACGTGGTGGGACGGGCGGCTGCTGCGCTCGAAGCCGCGCAGGTCCGCCGGCACCGCCGACCCCATCGGCACCGGCCCGGACGGAAGCGTGGTCGCCAACCAGTCGGCGTCGCGGACCGGAGTGCCGGGTGCCGCGTGGGTGTGGATAAGGCTACCCGGTGCCTCGGCGGCCAGGTCGAACAGGGAACCGTCGGTGAGGCGGACCCGCACCAGCACGGCGCTCGCGTCGAAGCGTTCCCCGGGCTCGACGAGCCAGCGCACCATCGTCGCCCGCCCGCCGGGGATATCCCAGCGAGCCGGTTGCAGGACCGGATTCGGGCGCGCCGCGGTGGTCCGGCGAGTGGAGACCGAGCTTGCCCAGGCGGCGGCGCCGAGCACCACGGCGAGCTCGGGATCGGCGGGGAGGTAGATCTGCTGCCCCGGCCAGTCGGTGCCGCCCCCGAGCCGACCTTCGAGGATGTCGGTGACGACCGGGATCCGGGAGCTGCCCCCGACGAGGAGCACCCCATTCAGCTTGTCCGGTCCGTAACCGGATGACTTCAGCAGGTGCTGGCAGCAGGCCATCGTGCGGGCCAGGATGGGGGAGGCGAGCTGGGTGAACCGGTCACGCTGCATGCTGACCAGCAGGCCGGCCGGGCTGAAAACGTCCTCCACGACGGCGATGTCGGAGAGCTGATGTTTCACCGCCCGGGCGAAATCGAGCAGCTCGTGGCGGGTCCGGTTGGCCGTGGTCTGGAACGTCTCGCCGATCCCGGGCGGATTCAGTAGCGGTTCCAGCCCCGGCCCGTACAACCCCAGGATCTCGTCGAACAGAATCTGGTCGAATTCGCGGCCGCCGCAGTCGTGCAGAGCCGAGTGGGAGAGCAGCTCGTGCCGGCCGTCCTCACCGACCGCGACCAGCGCCCCCTCGAACGTCCCGCCACCCAGGTCGTACACGAGCATGAGCGAGCCAGGCTCGGGCGCGGCGCCGACCACCGGCGACCAGGCCGCCGCGACCGGCTCGGCGAGCAGGTCCACGTCGACGAACCCGGCGGCCTCCGCCGCGGCGATCATCGTCCGGCGCAGCGGGCCGGCGGGATCGTAGCTCGCCGGTATCGTGACGACGGCCCGCGACAGCGCCGCACCGCCGAGCTGCTGTTCGGCCTCGGCCTTCAGCGCGGACAGCACCGCGGTCACCAGCACGTGCGCCGGATAGCCGCGGCCGTCGAGCGACACGGCGCTGTCCCGGGCCAGATCGCGCTTGACCTCGCCGCGGGCCAGATCCGCTTGCGCCGCTCAGCGAGCGTGCCGACGATCAGGCTGCCGCCGTCCACGAAGACCGACGCGGGCCAGCTCGCCGAGCCGCTCGCGGGCTCCTTCACCGGTTCGATGCGACCGTCGACGGCCAAGGCGGCCGAGGCACTGCAGGTGCCGTAGTCGATGGCGAGGATCGGCTCGCCCACAGCACCCTCTGTCCACGTTTCCAGTGGGCAGATCGTAGCGATGTCGACAAAGCCACCAGCGACACCCTCACCAGTGGGGCAAAAGCTGGGACCGAATGTTTGCGACCGGTTGCCCTTCGTAGCGGCTCTCGCCGGTGCGGACAGCGCCTGCCGGCGCCTGCCGGCATGAACAGGCAGACTGCCGGCCTTCCCCGGCGACCGACAGTCCGCGGAACCACGCCGGTGCGCCCCCGATCCGGCACCAAGCCGTCTCGCTTCCCCCGACGATCCGGCCCGACCCGTCGCACCGGCGTGGTCCGTGCCCTCGATCCTGGTAGTTCCGATGGGCCGACACCATCCCTCAATCATCGGGGGAAAGCGGATGATCCCCGGCCGTCACCGATCCGTCCGGGTGATCCATCGGCTGGGGCGCCAGGGCGCGCGACGCAGGTCGCCCGTGGCGGCGGCCAGTCCGGCTACCTGCTCGGCGGCCTGCTTGCCGAGATCGACGGCCATGGTGCGCGGTAGCGAGGACCCCTCGCCGGGGATCGTGCGCAGCCGGGCGACCATCGGTCCGAGCCGGATGATCTGAAGGTAGCCCGCGAGCGGATCGCCGGTGGCGAGATGCAGGTGGGCGGACCCGGCCGTGCCGGCCGTGCCGTCCGTGACGGGCCCGGCCCGGGCGACCAGGTGTCGGGTGAGTAGGGCGGCCCTCCGGTTGTTGCGCAGCAGCCACCGCGAGTCGTCCAGCCGGTACAGATCCGCGTCCGGGGTGCCCAGCCAGATCGCGTGCCCACGGTGCACCGCCTGGATCTCACGGCCGTCCGCCTCGGCATTCGTGCCGTCGCCGGGGATCGGTTGGTCAGCCGGATGGGCCGTCGCGACGTCGGGAGATCTGATCCGCCACATGCCGACGGGGAGCGCATCCGGTCCCAGGAACGACCCGAGGAAGGCTGCCCAGAGACGACAGGACCGCGGATGACCTTCGTCCCCGCCGTCTCCCCCGCCCATCCTGACGAGGGTGTGGCCGAAGTTGGCGCAGGACAATCCCTCGAAATCAAGGGGGCCTCAATCGAGGGGCCTTAGCCAAGGGGGGCTCAGCCGAACCCGAGCTCGCGGGCCCAGAGGGCGGCCGCCGTGCTGGGCGGGATCGTCGCCGGGGCGTCGGGATGGCTCGCCACGTACTTCGCCTTCGCCGTGCGCAGATAGTCGGCGATGACACTGGCCTTGACGTTCATCGCCCGTGCCGCCTCCCGGTGGGACATGCCCCGGCAACCGACGAGGACCATCACCTCAGCCTCCCGCGGGGAGGGCCGGTGCAGGCGGCGGCGTCGGCGGGCGGCGTCGAAGATTCGATCGAGCAGGTCGTGCACGGTGGCGGCGGTCATTCCCCACTCGCCGCGCAGTTCATCGATGAGGTCGCCCTGGGCGAGTCCGCGCAGCAGGTTCCGTTCCGCGAGCCCGATCTCGCCCCGGGACAGCGGTCGCCGGTGCGCATCCTCCAGTAGAAACCCGGCGAGGCGGGCGGAGACGTGGAAGCTACCCTCGGCGACGGCGGTCACCGCCGCCACGAACTGCTGGGCCGGGGCGGTCTTCTCAACGAAGCCGCGAGCCTGTGCGGCGGCCGCGTCGAGGACCTCGTCCGGTGTCGCCACCCCGGAGGTCGCCAGCACCCGAAGACCGCGCCGATGCAGGTCGGCCACGGCGGCGGCCCCGGACACCCCGGGCAGGTGCAGGTCGCACACCACGATCCCGGGCGTGGCGTCCCGGTCGAAGGTCTCCAGGCTCGGGGCCGGCGCCAGCACGGAAAACCCCGCGCCGGCGAACCTGGCGGCCAGCGATTCGGTGGCGATCGGGTGATCGTCAATGATCGCCACCGAGACCGGCCGGCGATCGACGCTCATCGACCGTCCCCGGGCGTGCCGTCCCCGGTCGGCTCGGCGGCAGGCCAGCGGAAGGTCACCTTCGTCCCACCACCCGGCCAGGCGGTCACCAGGGTCTCCCCGCCATACCGGCGCAGAGCGGAATAGCTTCCGGTCATGCCTCCGCCCGGTCGGACGGAGCCGGGATCGAACCCCACCCCCCTGTCCCGGACGACCACCAGCACCGAATCCGCGTCGCCCTCGACGAAGAGGTGAACCTCGTCGGTGCTGGCGGAGTGTCGAACCACGTTGCGCAGGGCCTCCCTCGTCGCGGCCACCAGTGCCTCGCGGACCTCCGCGGGCGGTTCGCCCTTGATCGACACGAAGGGCACCAGGGCGAGCCCCTCGTCGGCGAAGGCGTCCACGACCGCGGACATCATCTCCTCGAGGCCGTTCTGGGTGGAGCCCGGCGAAGCCGTGCCGTCGACGGCCAGGGCCCTCGGGTCTATCCCGCGTGGATCCATGATGATCCGACGCGCCCGCTGTGCCCCGCGCTGGGCCTCCCGGACGAGCGCCGGCGAGGGCACTCCACCGGCGGCGACGTGATCGACGACGGGGAGCAGGTAGTCGTGGATCTCCCGATGGGTGATCTCGCGTTGGCGCAGGCTCTCGGCCTCCTTCTCCTGCTCGATCGCGAGCCGCCCGGCCGCCGCGGCCTCGTCCTGGGCGGCCGCGGTCGCCGCGGAGAGCGCGCGCAGCTCATGGGCGATGAGCATGGCGACGACGTACCACAGGGCGAAGCCCAACAGGTCCGAACCGAGCTTGAGGGAGACGTCCGGCAGCACGGCCAGGCTCCACGCCGCCATCAGGACGGCCACCGCACCGACCGCGAGCAGCGTCAGCCCGAGGCCGAAGCCGATGCCCGCGGGTGCGACGAGGCTGAACGGCACGAGCTCAGTCATGATCTTGTTGCGTTCGTCGGGTTGCGCGGCTCTGGACCCGACGAGCATCAGCGCCACGCAGAAGGCGACGTCCGCTAGGACCAGCCGGGGGGACAGCCGGCCAGGCCGCCGCCAGACCCGCCAGGTGAACCAGGATGCCTCGACGGCTGCGGCCGCCACGATCAGCACGGCGATCCACGGGTGGCGCAGGCGAGCCCAGCCGAAGAGCGGAATGATCATGAACGTCGCACAGGCTGCTCTGGTATAGCCGACCATTCGGGACATACGTTGCTCGGTGCGTTGGATGACGTCGCAGGAAGAAGCCGCCGATCCGACCAACATGGTCATAGTGCGCAACGGTAGCGAGCCAGCCACAGATCGACCAGCGCCTGACCAGTGGCCGGCCAGAGTGCCTGACCAGTGGTCGACCAGAAGGAGCGGGCATCTGGTCGTCCCGGTGTGTGAAGAGCGCCATCCGGGCACCGCAATCAGATGCAGACCACGTATCCCGTCATCCTCACGGTCCCGCCGCCGGGTCCCGGCCCGACGCCACCCGAGCCCTCGCCGATCCCCGATCCTGTTCTGCCCGGTCCCGAGCCGACGCCACCCGAGCCCGCGCCGGATCCGGTATCACCGCCCGGCCCGGGGCCGGATGTTCCGATCCCGCCGAACCTGCTGGTCCTCCCGCCAGCCGGGAATCGCGCCGCCGGAATGGGTAGACCGAGGGCATGATGCACCGACCAGCTGGAATCCCCGCGCAGGAGCTGACCGACGTTGACCTCGTCCGGGAGCTGCGGCACCTGCATCGCACCCGGCACGACGCCTTCATCGCGGGGAGCGAGGACGCCTTCGAGACCCACACCGCGCGGATGCTGGAGCTCGAACGCGAATACCTGCGGAGGTTCCCAGACGCCGCGAGTCCCGATCCGCGCCGGACCCGAGCTGGCAGACGGCGTGCCGCCGGGGTTCCCGTCTGAGCTGCTTCAGGGACGCGCGTGGCTTCAGGGGCGGACGCGGGTCAGCGCGTCGAGGTAGATGTCGACCACCTGGCTCGGGTCCGGCCGGAGGTAGGAGCGTCCTCCGGCCGCCGCGGCGATGCGCCGCAGCGCGGTGAGGTCGGCGTCGTTGCTATAGGCGATCATGATTATGGCGACCGGCCGCTTCGGGTCGTAGTCGGCGTGCAGCTGTTCGATCAGCCCGTCCAGGCTCGGCGTGGCAGCACCCCGGTTCGTGTCGCGACCGTCGGTGAGGATGACGACCTGGTTGAGCCGGCCGGGGACGTAGTGCTGGGTCAGGAAACGGAAGGCCGCGAGCGTGGTGGCGTACAGATCGGTGGCTCCGCCGGGGACGATCCCGGCCTGCGCGGCGATCAGCTCGTCCCGATGGGTGCCGCCTCGTCCGGGTGCGTTAAGCGGAGCCATCGGCACGAGATCCTGGTAACCTTGGACGCCCTGCTCGCCGGAGAACCGCCAGAGACCGACCTGGCTGTCGGGTGCGAACAGGCGCAGGCCGGCCAGGGAGGTCTCGATGGCCGCCTGCATCCGAGTTCTTGACGGGGTCGGTGCCCGGGACCGGTTCGGCCATCGATCCGGAGCTGTCAAGCGTCACGAGGGTGGCACCACGCTGACGGGCATGGCGGAAGAACCGCCGAGCCGTGCCGAGCGTGCTGTCGGAGGCGTCCGTGCTCGCCAGCCTCGGCGGGACGGAGCGCACCCCATCGGTCGCGTTCAGCGTCTCGGCCAGCCCGCTTGGATCATCGTGGCCCGCCAGTTCGGTGAGTGTGCGGAAACCGGCTCCGGTGAGGGCCGCGCGGTCCGCGTCCCCGCGCACGAAGGTGGCGGAGGCGTCCGCCGCGGCCCGCCGGGACGACGAGCTCGCCGTCTTCTTCAGGACGATGTACGGCACCGTCGCCGTGAACATCCCGTCCGAGGGGTAGGACGCCACCAGCGTCGTGGCTAGGCGGTTACCGTTCTGGCTCGTCAGGGACCGGTTGTAGGCGATGACATCGGCCTCCAGGGCCGGGAAGGCCGAGGGAGCGGATCCGGCCGCGCCGTTCTCCGTGCCGCCGGTGCGCACCGAGTCGAAGAGCTGCTGGTCATACTCCGGCAGCCAGTCGATGGAGCGTTCCTGCCGGAGCACGGTGAGCTGGGCCGCGCGATCCTGGTCGAACGTGCCGGTGGTCATCTCGGCCGCGGTGAGTCCGCGGGCGGCGCTCACCGTTCCGACGACGGCCCGCAGCGCGGCGGCTGAGTTCTCCGGATTGGCCATGGCGAACCGGAAGTCCCCCCACCGGGGCTCGCCCCGGTGGGTCCAGAAATCGGCCTCGCCCGCGGCCGCGGCCAGTTCGGCCCAGGTCACATGATGCTCGGGCCAACCGAGGCGCTGCGCCATGAGTCTCGGCATGGCGATGACGACGGGCGATCCCGCGATCGTCGTGGCCTTCGCCGGCAGTTGCGCCGTGGCCGGGTCCGATTCCTGGCCCAGCTCCAGCCAGTCGGCCGACTCCGGAATCCAGACGTCGGGCGGGCCGGGGGAGTCCGGCGACTCCGGTCGGGACAGCGTGTCGAGCACCCGGTCGGAGGCGACCGCCGACACGGCGAGGGTCACACACGGGCCCGCCGAGCCCTCGGCACCGGCGCGCCGAAGATCGAAGTCGGCGGCGAGCCGGCTGATCGGCGCCGCGAGTGCCGGCGCGGTGGTGATGGTCAGGGTGGCCCGTTCGCCGCCGTCCGCGCATTCCCCGGCCGGTCCGGCATCCCAGGCGGCGCGGGCCGCGAACCCGATCCCGGTGGCGGTCAACGCGCCCAGCACAAGCAGCGCCGCGCCGCTGACGATGCCCAGGCCGACGGTGACGGCGCGGCCACGGCCGCGGCCACCGGCCCGGGACCCGCCGTGATGGGACGCGCCACCACGAAATCTGTTGCGGCGGGATCGATGACGGGCGTCGGACGCGGAGACGTCCTTTCCGCGAGCGAGCGTCGTGTCCGTCCCTGACCCGCCACCAGCACGATGGTCTGCCTGCGTTTCCCGCTGTTTCTCGCCGAGCCCATCGCGCAGCGCCCGACACCATCCCCGGGTGTCCGGTCGGCCCCAGATAGAATTCGTAATGAAGTAATTAATGCAAGCCAATATGCGTCTTCGCAGGTCACGGGCTCGCGAGGACCCCGAAGTGAACAAGTTATTTTATTCCGAATCCATAGTGATGATATTGTGCCCCGCGCCGGTTCCCCTGCCGCCGATACTGCCGATAGCCCGGTTGGGCGTCATCACTTTCTTGGAAGACCGGGGTCTGCTGTTGTTCTTCCGTTTCTCACGTCGTTGCGGCGGTGTTCCTACTTATGGGTCCTTCGCGTTCTACCCGGGCTGGGTGTGCGCGTCGCCGATGGCGAGGTCGGTGGGGCGACGGCGGCTGGGGTTTCGAGGTCGGCCAGGGTTTCGACGTCGGCGGGTGAGCCGGTGCCGTCGCAGGGCACGCCGGTGACCCGTCCCGGGTGGGCCCGCAGCCATGCCCGGGCGCCGACCTCGCCGCGCGCGAGAGCCGCCGCCTCGGGCCAGACCGAGCGGCGTAGCAGGACGGGATGGGCCGGCAGGCCTCCGTAGGTGGCGGTCAGCGCCGGATGGGTCGACCCCGGATCGGCCGCGGCGGAGATCAGACGTTGCACCGCCGCCGCGCCGAGGGACGGTTGGTCTACCAGGGTGACGACCACGGCGTCGGCGTCGGTGCCGACCAGGGCGGCGAGACCGGCCCGCAGCGACGCGCCGACACCCTCGGCCCACCGCGCGGCCGATACCAGGCGAACCTCCGGAATCGGGCCGGCCGTGGGTTCCATCCCAGCCGTGGGTTCCAGGCCGATCTCGGGCGCATCCTCGCCCGCGGGCGCCGGCCCGGCGACCCGGCGGGTGGCGAGGCGTCGCACGACGGCGCCCACCTCGTCCGCGGCGGCGCCGGTGACGACCACGACCGGCCGGCAGCCCCCCGCCGTGAGCAGGCGGACACCCCGCTCGACCAGCGTCACACCGCCCAGCTCGACCAGGGCCTTGGGGCGTCCCATCCGCCGTCCGGCCCCGGCGGCGAGCAGCAGGCCGGCGACGTTCACGTGCTCCGGTATACCCGCCCCTGCGTCGCAGGAATTCGACGATCCGGATGTCGAAGACGGCGTTGTCGTCCCCGGCCACCATTCTTTGCAGAGAAGTTCACGGCCCCGCTTGGCGTAGCCCTTGAGACAGTCCGCCCGCTCCACAAAACAAGTCCATCGCAGTAAGCGAAGATCCGTGAGTCAGGGACATGCCAGGTAGCAGGGGCTGGGCGCCCAAGGCTTGCCCCGCCCGTCGGCGTGTTGGACTGACTGTAGCCTGCTTTCTGCGTTGTGACATCGTTACGTGACTTGCGGTCACGTCCTTCCTGGCTCTGAGTGCCGTGCGTTCGTAGCAGGAGAGATCGCCGCTGATCTCGGTGCCGACGCTCCCATTCGTCGAGTGGGCGGCGCTCTTGGCCGGGCGCATGGCGC
>NZ_CDWTNB010000053.1:0-21949 GCF_977947065.1 Frankia sp. CgJB1 | reverse complement strand
ACACTACTGGTCGTAGGTCGGGTATGCCTTGGGTATCCGCACGACGTAGCCGGCCTCGACGGCGCCTCGGCGGATCAGTCCGAGGGTTTCGAGCTCCGCGGTTCCCAGAGCGATCAGCTGATTGTCCGGCTTCGTCCACATGTCATCGCCCTCAAAGACGAAGAACTCCAGGCCAAGGCAGGTGCGGCCCTCTTTGACCATATAGGGAGACCAGGATCCGTAATTCTGGATGCGGCCGACCCTGACACCGGGGTCGTGGATATAGATCCAGTTGTCCGGGAAGCTGAATTCCTTCGGCACGATGAGGGCGACCGTCAGGTAGTCGCGATACCGAAGGTCCTTCGCTGCGCCGAGGACGTGTACCGGTGGGGGTGGGTCCATGCTGGTGAGCAGGGCCGACATCGGCATCGAGGAGATGATGTGGTCGGCGGGCACCCGGTGCTGCTCGCCGGAGCTGGTTGCGACGGTGACGGCGACGGCTCGTCCGTCCGGTGGATCTACGGGGGTGTCCGCCGACGCCACCTGGCCTCCCCGAGCGCCCGCACGCGGCCAGCCCGCCAAGCGAGAGGCGATCATGTTGGCGGCACTAGATCTGTTCGTCCGCCAGGGCTATGCGGCCACGACGCTTGAGGACATTGCCACGGCGACCCCGGTGTCACGGCAGACCGTCTACAACCACTTCGGAGATAAGGAGACGCCGTTCCTCGCCGTCATCGATACGCACCTCACGGCGACCCTCGACGCGCTACGTCGGGCGACGGCCTTCTTCCCAAGCCCCCTACCGGACCCCGAGGCCTACCTTAACGATCTTGCAAGGCGCATCATGGCGACCTTCCTCGATCCGCGCACAGCCTCTCTGCGCCTGCTCCTGCAGGCCGAAGGGCCCCGCCAACCCCAGCTGCTGCAGCTCTGGCGCCGACGCGTCGCGACTCCCGTCTGGTCAGAGCTAATCGGCCAGCTGGCCAGGATCGCTCACGGCGGCGCGCTGCGCATCGATGACCCTGCCCGCGCGGCAGGCCAGTTCATTGCCCTTGTCAACGGAACCGTCTGGGAGATGACCGAGCTCGGCATGTTCGCCGTCCACAATCCACCTGCGCTCGACAGCCCGGAACTCGACGCTGCGCTACGGTCCGCCGTGAGACTCTTCGTCCGCGGCTACAAGTAGGGGGACGGGCCGACGCCCGGTGAACGGGTCATGGCATCCTGACCGGACTGACGTAGTTCGATCGTGCTCTGGTTAGCTGAGGAGACCTGCCACGATCATGCTCGCCGTGATCCATCATCGACGCCGCGGCCTCTTCATGTTGCGGCCAACAAGATCACCGAGACTCTCGCCGGGCCACCCGCCGATCATGATCCACAGGTCTTGGCAATTTCTCGCCGCCCGGCCTTCGTCACTCGTCGGCCTCGAGCCAGCTCGACGAGATCATCGACATCGCTCTCGTGTCGAAGCGGCTCGGGTACTCCTCACCGTCGATCACGGGTGCCCTGTACGCCCACCCGCCGCGCTCCGCGGGCCAGCGTACGGCCAAGACGGTGTCCACGACGATCCCTCGCGCGGCGCGGGGACTCAGGTAGGCTCCATGGCTACCGTGGGTGGCGAGATGGTGGAGAAGGATGGCATTGTGCCTGGCCAGAAGGCTGGCCCGAAGATCAAGGCCGGCAAGATCGTTGCGGAGGATGCGAGATTCGAACTCGCGAGGGGTTGCCCCCAACACGCTTTCCAAGCGTGCGCCCTAGGCCACTAGGCGAATCCTCCGTGGATGAGACTATCTGATCGTTGCGGGGCCAGGCACCGGGCCTGCCGCCGCGCCGCCCGGCAGACCTCGGGATTCATGATTGTCCAGCGCGGGCTAGACTGCACAGCAGACCCCTCGTGCGGCGTTACCCTCGTGAACCCCCCCAGGGCCGGAAGGCAGCAAGGGTAAGCGGGCTCTGGCGGGTGTGCGGGGGGTCCTCTCGTTTCGCCGATCGTCTCGTCGAGCACGCGGAGCAGGCCAGTGAGCACAGCGTTGTACAACCGGTACCGTCCCGCGACGTTCGCCCAGGTCGTCGGCCAGGAGCACGTGACCGACGCACTGCGCAAGGCCCTGCGCACCGGCCGCCTGCACCACGCCTATCTCTTCAGCGGCCCCCGGGGTTGCGGCAAGACCTCCTCCGCCCGGATCCTCGCCGCCTCGCTGAACTGCATCCAGGGCCCGACCCCTGAACCCTGCGGGGTGTGCGACGAGTGCGTGGGCATCCGGACGGGCGCCTCAATGGACGTCACGGAGATCGACGCCGCGTCGCACGGTCTCGTCGACGACGCCCGCGATCTGCGCGAGCGGGCGTTCTTCGCCCCCGCGTCGGCCCGGTTCAAGGTCTTCGTGGTGGACGAGGCGCACATGGTGACCGCGGCGGCGTTCAACGCGCTGCTGAAGGTCGTCGAGGAGCCCCCGCCGTACCTCAAGTTCGTCTTCGCCACCACCGAACCGGACAAGGTCATCCCGACCATCCGGTCCCGGACGCACCACTATGCCTTCCGGCTGGTTCCGCCGGGCGTGCTGCGCGAACATCTGGCGTCGGTCTGCGCCCGGGAGGGGGTCGCCGTCGATCCGGCCGTGTTGCCGCTGATCGTGCGGGCGGGCGCCGGATCGGTCCGCGACTCGCTGTCCGTTCTCGACCAACTGCTGGCCGGCGCGGACGACGACGGCCTGCGCTACGACCGGGCGGTGGCGCTGCTCGGCATGACCGACGGCGTCCTGCTGGACAAGACCGTCGACGCGCTGGCCGACCGCGACGGCGCGGCCCTGTTCACCGTGGTCGACAAGGTCGTCTCCGCCGGTCACGACCCGCGCCGGTTCGCGACCGATCTCCTCGACCGGTTCCGCGACCTGATCGTGATGGCGGCCGTTCCGGACGCGGACGCCCGCGGCCTGCTGGAATCCTTCTCCCCCGACCAGATCGACCGGATGCGGGCGCAGACCACCCGGATGGGCCCCGCCGAGCTGTCCCGGACGGCGGACGTCCTGCACAACGGCCTGGTCGAGATGCGGGGGACGGCGAGCCCACGGCTGATGCTGGAACTGATCCTGGCCCGTGCGTTGCTGCCCACGGCGTCGACCGACCCAGCCGCGCTGCTCACCCGGTTGGAGCGGCTGGAACGGCGGGCCGTGCTCGGCGGGGAAGAACCGGAGCCGGGCCCCCCGTCCCCGCTGCCGGCCGGCCGGGCTCCCGCGCCGGTCCACCCGCCCGCCGCGGACCCGGAGCCCATGCCGCTGGCAGTCCGGGCACCCGCTGGGAGCGGACCGGTGTCTCGACCGGCGAAGGGCCCCCAGCCTGGTTCGCCGGGTCCCGCGTTCACGTCGGGTGATCGTCCCTCGGGCCCGGCAGGTGTTCCGGGCATGGCAGGCACTCCGGGGACCGGGCGGATCGACGCCGCCGGCCTGCGGATGCTGTGGGACGAGGTTCTCGTGCTCGCCGGCCGCCGCAGCCGGAAGACGCATGCGATCTTGAAGGATCACGCGACCGTTGCCGACGTTCGAGGCGACGAGGTCGTGCTGGCCTTCGCCACCCCGACGATGGGCCGGATGTTCGGGCAGGGGAACAACGCCGAGCTGTTCTGTGCCGTGCTGGCGGAGAGACTCGGCGGGACCTGGCGGGTCACCGTCGCTACCGCGGGCGGATCTGGTCACGGCGGCGGGCGGCCCGGAGCGGGTCCCGGTCCGGGCGGCGGTGGCTACTCCGGCCATCCCGCCCCCCCCCCTCCCGCCGTCGGCCCCGGGGAGCAGGAGCATCGGCCGGGCGCCGGATGGCCGGCCGGCCCGCCCGGTCCCTCCGAGGCCTCGGGGTTCGCCGGGTCGGGCGGAGCCCCCAGGCCCACCGGCCAGGTGGGAGCATCCCGTTTACCAGCACCAGCACGGCCCGCCGGACCGGCGGGGTTGTCCCCCGACACCGGGAACGGCTACGGCGGCTCCACCGACGGAACCGAAGGCGGCACGACAGGCCGCGGCCCCGGCGGCAACAGCGACTCCCCCGGCACCGGGCACGGTCTCGCCGGCCCGGGCTCTGGTCCCGATGGCGGCCCCGGCCCCGATGGCGGCCCCGGCCCCGGGGGCGACGGGCCCTGGTCCGCCGCGGGCCGGGACGGCTCGTCGCCCGGATCGGCGAACGGAGTCGCCGCCGCTGCCAGTGCACCCCCCGCCGGGGACGAGCCGGGTCCGCAGCGTGAGGACGAGCCGTCCCTCGACGACGAGGACGTCCCGTCCGGTCCCGGCGGGGCTCGCGGGGGCGAGGAGGCCGCCGTGTCCCTGCTGCGGAGCGGACTGGGTGCCACGATCATCGAACAGATCTCGTCCGGCTGAAGGAGACGTAGGCTCATCGACATGTCTAACCCGCAGGACCGCGCCGGGAGTGAGGCCTCCGCCGGGGGCGGGGCGCTGGGGCAACTCTTCGAACAGGCGCAGAAGATGCAGGCCGCGATCCTCGCCACCCAGGAAGACCTCGCCACCGCCCGGGTGGACGGGACGGCCGGCGGCGGCTTGGTCCGCGCCACCGTCAACGGCGGCGGGGAACTGGTCGATCTGACGATCAGCCCCGAGGCGGTCGACCCTGAGGACACCGAGACGCTCGCGGATCTGATCCTCGCGGCGGTCCGTGACGCGACCACAAACGCCCACAAACTCGCCGCCGACCGGCTGGGCGCGATCACCGGTGGCCTCGGCGCGGGCGGCCCGGCAGGTCCGGGCGGCGCCGGTGGCCTCGGCGGACTCGGCAGCCTGCTGTCCGGTGGCGGCCTCGGAGGCCCCCTTCCGGGTGGTCCGGGCCTTCCCGGGCTCGACTGACAACCGGCGGCACCGGTGTACGAGGGCATCGTCCAGGATCTGATCGACGAGCTCGGGCGGCTGCCCGGCATCGGTCCCAAAAGTGCCCAGCGGATCGCGTTTCATCTGCTGGCCGCCGACCCCGTGGACGTCCGCAGGCTGGCCACCGCCCTGACCGAGGTCAAGGAGAAGGTCCAGTTCTGTCGGAGCTGCTTCAACGTGGCGCAGTCGGAACTGTGTCGGATCTGCGCCGATCCCCGCCGCGATCCGAGCTCGATCTGTGTGGTCGAGGAACCCAAGGACGTCGTGGCGATCGAACGCACCCGCGAGTTCCGGGGGCGGTACCACGTGCTCGGGGGCGCAATCAATCCCATCGGCGGTGTCGGTCCCGACGACCTGCACATCCGGGAACTCGTCGCCCGCCTGGCGGACGGCACGGTGACCGAACTGATCCTCGCCACCGATCCGAATACCGAGGGTGAGGTCACCGCGTCCTACCTGGCCCGGCAGATCGCTCCGATGGGCCTAAAGGTCACCCGCCTCGCCAGCGGCCTGCCCATGGGCGGTGACCTCGAATGGGCGGACGAAGTGACCCTGGGACGCGCCTTCGAGGGACGCCGCGTCGTCAGCGCCTGACACCCCGGCCTGCTGTCACCGGTCCCGCCCCGAAGCCACCCCGGCTCCACCGGCCCGCCACTGGTCCGCCGCCGGTCCCGCGTCGGGTTCGCCGGGGCCGCTGCGGCCGCTAGAACCCCAGGATGGGGGCGTAGGCCGAGCTGGGAATCGAGGCCAGGGTCAGCAGGACCACGCTGACGTCAAGATGGTCGGCCTCGGCGCTGAACACGGCATGTAATCCTCTGGTGCGGTAGATCCGTACCCCGGGATCCCGGACGACCTGTACTCCGAAGACGTTCGTCGCCCGTATCCACCAGACCCGCCCGGCCGCCCGGACCCTGACCTGACGGGCGTCCCGGCGCAGCCCGGTCGTGAGCCGGGCGAGTCGGGTGGCCGGCAGGCGGGGCTGATCCAGATAGCCGATGATGTCACGGTCGGAGCCGTGCACCACCAGCCGGACCGGCCGAGCCGCCGAACCCGGCTCGACGAGGTCGGCCTCCGCCGAGATCTCCCGGTCCCGCGGATACATCTCGGCCGCCCAGATCCCCTCGCCGTGCAGGACCCGTTTACCCTGCGGGCCGGCCCCGGGACGGCCGCGGGGCACCATGCCGCCGATGATCCGCCCGGCCCCTTCCAGCCGCCACGGGACGGAGACGACCACCCCCGACGGCACCGGCGTGGCCAGGTCGCAGACGGCTGGTAGGTGGCATATGCGTAGATCACGGACGCGCCTATCCATCCACACCGCTCAGGTCTCCGGCGCCGCGACGCCCCGGACCCACGCCGCCGCGGTACCCCGGACCGCCCGGCGAACCGCCGTCCTCACCGGAGGACATCCCGGTAGCTTCTCGCACCCACGCCACCCAAACCTCAAAATTGATTACTCTAAGTTATCTCCCTTACGCTACAGCAACCCTTCATCCATGGATTGTTGCCGAGTCGTTCCGCTACGCGGCCAGATGCTACGAAGCGCACCGATCTACCCATGATGCGCATTCGCCCGAGCATCTGCGCGGGCATCCGATGAATTCGTCGGCTCGCGCGTCGGCGTGGGAATCGGCCGGAGCATCGACGAACGCATCGAGACGGGCGGCAGCAAGAGCATTCAGAGAAGGTGGGACGGCGTCCGCGCGCACCTTCGCGCGAGCATCGGACGCCCGGATCCGATCCCGGGAGCGGTGGTACCCGCGCCCCCCAAACACGGAGACCACCAGGCGACCACTAATGGTGATCGCCGGAAGGCTCCACCATCACCCCGCGGTACGCATCCTCCAACCGGGACGTCAGGGTAGGAGGTACCCGGCGAACGCTCTGCCATCCGTCTGCCACCAGGAGGTCCTGAAACATGATCATCAGCTCACACGTCGGGGCGGGCGCTTTCGTGGGCATGGCGATCCGGCATCCGATGTCCGCCCTCGCCGCCGGCTTCGTCTCGCACCTGGTCATGGACGCGTTGCCCCACTGGGGAACGGGTCCGAACACCGAGCCGGAATGGCTGCCGATCGCACGCAAGGACGGCGTGGCAGGGCTCGCGGCCATGGCCTTGTTGACGGCGTCCGCCCCCGCCGGGCGCCGACTCGCCGTCCTCGCCGGCATGACCGGTGCCTGCCTACCGGACACCGACAAGGTGGGCCGGTACTTCGTCGGGGTGAGTCCCTGGCCGAGCCGGTTCGACCGTTTCCACGAAGCGATCCAGAACGAGGCCCGGCACCGCCTGCCGCGCGAGATTGCGACGGCCGCCGTACTGACCACCGCGGGCACCCTGCTCCTGCGCCGACTCGCGACCCGCGGCGACTGAACGCGGAAGCTCAGCGCGCCTCTCCCGGCGAGGTCGCCGAACTCCCGGTCCCTCCCGGATCTACGAACCAGATCCGGAAGGTCCGGCCCCGGCAGGACGGTCCGGCACCGGCAGGACAGGCAAAACGGTCAGGGCAGCAGCACGGCCGCGCCGGTGACCCGGTCGGCGGCGAGGTCGGCGAGGGCCCGGTCGGCCGCGGACAGCGGGTAGGGCGACACGGTCACCGCAAGCCGGTGCTCGGCGGCGATCGCCAGGAACTCCTCACCGTCGGTGCGAGTGTTGGCGGTCGTGCTGCGGACGGACCGTTCCTGAAACAGATGGTCGGAGTAGACGAGCGGCGGGATGTCGCTGAGGTGGATGCCCGCGATGGACAGCGTGCCGCCGCGGTCGAGCGCGGCGAGCGCCACCGGCACCAGGTCACCCACCGGGGCGAAGAGCACAGCCGCGTCCAGCGGCTCGGGCGGTGCGGCATATGCCTCGCCCGCCGAGGCGGCGCCGAGTTCCAGAGCGAGCTCGCGGGCCCGCGCCGAGCGCGTCATCACGTGGACGGTGGCGCCCTGGGCGATCGCCACCTGGGCGGCGAGATGAGCGGACGCGCCGAACCCATAGATGCCGAGCCGCCCGCCGGGCGGCAGCTCCGCCCGGCGCAGCGCCCGGTAGCCGACGATGCCGGCACACAGCAGCGGGGCAAGCTCCGCGTCGCTGTAGCCGTCGGGCAGCCGGTAGGCATAGTCGGCGCGCACGCAGGCGTACTCGGCGTAGCCGCCGTCGACATCCCATCCGGTGTAGGTCGAGGCCGGGCAGAGGTTCTCCGCTCCGCGCCGACAGTACCCGCAGGTCCCGTCGGTCGAGGCCAGCCAGGCGATACCCAGCCGGTCCCCTGTCCGCACGCCGCTCACCCCATCGCCGACCGCGTCGACCCGTCCGACGACCTCATGTCCGGGCACGGTGCGCGGTCGGTGCGGCGGGAGGTCACCCTCTGCGAGGTGAAGATCGGTACGGCAGACTCCGCAGGCGTCGACGTGGACCCGAACCTGGCCCGGCCCTGGCCGGGGCACGGGCAGCTCGGCCGGGCGCAGCGGGCGGGTGCTCATCGGCCCGGGAGCGACTACTTGCCAGGCACGCATTGCCAGGCACGCACCCGCTCGGGTAGCTCAGATGTTGACACCATGATCGCGCGCCAGACCACCGAGGTCGTTGTGGCCCTGACCGACGGCGCGGAACTTCCAGTCGGCGCCGTTGCGGTAGACCTCGCCAAAGATGACGACGGTTTCGGTGGAGTAGTCCTCGGACAAATCGTAGCGGACCAGCTCGTTTCCACCCTGGTCGACCACGCGGATGTAGGCGTTGCGCACCTGGCCGAAGTTCTGGTTCCGGTTCACCGCGTCGTAGATGGAAACCGGAACGATAATCCGGTCAATGTCGGCTGGAACCAACGCAAGGTTGACGATAACGGACTCGTCGTCCCCCTCGCCCTGCCCGGTCAGGTTGTCACCGGTGAGCGTGATCGCCCCCTCGGGGGACGCGAGGTTGTTGAAGAAGATGAAGTAGCCGTCGTTGAGGACCTTGCCGTCCGCCCGGACGCCGATGGCAGAGGCGTCCAGGTCGAAATCGGTCCCGGTGGTCGTGCGGGCGTCCCATCCGAGCCCGACGTTCAACGCGGTGAGCTGGGGGGTGCCGGCCTCGGCGGCCTGCTTCGTGAGGCTGACGTTGCCGCCCTTGGCAAGGCTGACTGCCATTGAGGATCGTCCTTCCTGAGCTGGTCCTCGGCGTCGGGGACCATCGCGTGGACCGCGTGCGTCGCAGTCGGTCGTGCGGGTGAGCCAGTCGTGCGGGTGAGCCGTGGTGCGGATGTCATCACCCTGGCACACCGGAAGGAATACGCCCAGCACCCCGTCGCCGGGGCGACATCGTCCCGGCGGCGGAAAAGGGACACCGGACCAGATCCCGGCACGAACCGCCAGGCAAGGCCACCGGGCGACCGCGCTCGGTTAGCGGCCGCGCTCGGTAACCTGGCTGCCATGGCGCTCTTGGTCGCGAAGTTCGGTGGGTCCTCCGTTGCCGACGCGGACCGCATCAAACGAGTCGCTGAGCGAATCGTGGAGAACCGGCGGGCCGGCAACGACGTCGTCGTGGTGGTCAGCGCGATGGGTGACACCACCGACGAACTTCTCGATCTGGCCGAACAGGTCTCGCCGCTTCCGCCCGCCCGGGAGCTCGACATGCTGCTCACCGCCGGTGAGCGGATCTCGATGGCGCTGCTGGCCATGGCGATCACCACCCTCGGCGCCGAGGCCCGCTCGTTCACCGGCTCCCAGGCCGGAGTCATCACTGATTCGGTGCACGGCAAGGCGCGCATCATCGACGTTACCCCCGGGCGGATCCGCACCGCCCTGGACTCCGGCGCGATCGCGATCGTCGCGGGCTTCCAGGGTGTGAGCCAGGACACGAAGGACATCACCACGCTCGGTCGAGGCGGCTCGGACACGACCGCGGTGGCGCTCGCTGCCGCGCTGGGAGCGGACGCCTGCGAGATCTACACCGATGTGGACGGCGTGTTCACCGCAGACCCGCGCATCGTCCCCGACGCCCGCCGCATCGACACGATCTCCTATGAGGAGATGCTGGAGATGGCGGCCTGCGGCGCGAAGGTCCTCATGCTGAGGTGCGTCGAGTACGCCCGCCGTTACAGCGTCCCCGTGCATGTCCGATCGTCCTTCTCGGCGAAGCCGGGCACGTGGGTCACCGAGATTCCGGAGGAACAGCTCGTGGAACAGGCCATCATCCGTGGGGTCGCGCACGACCTCAGCGAGGCGAAGGTGACGGTCGTCGGATGCCCGGACAAGCCCGGGGTGGCGGCGGCGGTGTTCCGGGCCGTGGCGGAGACCGACGTCAACCTGGACATGATCGTTCAGGTCGGCTCGGTCGCCGGGTCGGGGCGGACGGACATCTCGTTCACCCTGCCCAAGGCGGATGGACGTACCGCGCTCACCGCGCTCACGAAGGTCCAGAGCAAGATTGGCTTCGAGCGCACCCTCTACGACGACCACATCGGCAAGCTGTCGCTGATCGGCGCGGGGATGAAGTCACACCCGGGAGTGTCCGCCCGGTTCTTCGGCTCCCTCGCCGACGCAGGGGTCAACATCGAGATCATCTCCACCTCTGAGATTCGCATCTCAGTGGTGGTGCGCGACACCGACCTCCCGCTCGCCGTGCGGGCCGTGCACGGCGCCTTCGACCTGGGTGACCCGGACGGCGGGGCGATCGTGTACGCGGGAACCGGACGATGACGTTGGCGACGTCGCAGGTCCTCGAGACGGCGGCACAGCGCGGCAGCTGGACACGCCGCGGCGGCACAGTGGCGAATCAGGAGGATGGATCGTGACGAGTAACGAGGCGGGCCGGCGACCGACGCTCGCAGTGGTGGGAGCGACCGGCGCGGTCGGCACGGTGATGCTGTCGCTGCTCGACGAACGCCCCGGCATCTGGGGAGAGATCCGGCCGATCGCCTCGGCCCGATCGGCGGGGCGGACGGTACGGGTGCGCGGCGCGGGCGTCGTCGTCCAGGCCTTGGCACCGGAGGTCTTCGACGGCGTGGATGTGGCCGTGTTCGATGTTCCCGACGAGGTCTCCGCCCGGTGGGCACCGGTGGCGGCGGCCCACGGCGCGGTCGCGGTCGACAACTCCGGCGCGTTCCGGCTGGACGCCGACGTGCCGCTGGTCGTGCCGGAGGTGAACGCCGACCAGATTCCCGCGCGGCCGCGGGGCATCATCGCGAACCCGAACTGCACCACCCTGTCGATGATCGTCGCGGTCGGCGCCCTGCACCGGGCGTTCGGGCTGGAGTCGATGTTCGCGGCCTCCTACCAGGCCGCGAGCGGTGCCGGGCAGGCCGGCATCGACGCCCTCTACGACCAGCTCACCGTCGTCGGTGGCACCCGCGAGCTGGGGCGGACCGCCGGTGACGTGCGTAAGGCCATCAGTGAGGACGGCCTCGGCCCGTTCCCGGCGCCGCTGGCGCTCAACGTCGTGCCCTGGGCCGGTTCGCTGAAGGACGGTGGCTGGTCCTCGGAGGAGTTCAAGGTCCGCAACGAGTCCCGCAAGATCCTGGGTATCCCGGATCTGCGGGTGTCGGCTACCTGTGTCCGGGTGCCGGTCATCACCACGCACGCGGTCGCGGTGCACGCCCGCTTCACTCGGCCGGTGACGGCGGACGAGGCGCGCACGGTGCTGCTGAACGCTCCTGGCGTCGCCGTCGTCGACGATCCGTCAGCCGGCGAGTTCCCGACCCCAGCCGACGTCGTCGGAACGGACCCGACCTGGGTCGGCCGAATCCGGCAGTCGCCGGACGACCCGCACGAAGTCGCGCTGTTCCTCTGCGGGGACAACCTGCGCAAAGGCGCCGCGTTGAACACCCTGCAGATCGCCGAACTTCTCGTGGCCGACGAAGCGATCGGCGGCTGACAAGCCGGCCCACACCAAACCGACATCACGTCTGATGCGAGACCTACGCGGCTCCACCGGTGAGGAGTCGAGCTGTACCTTTAATCAGGCGTTAAGTTTTTGGCCGAGAACCACGCCATGCGGGAACCGATGAACGCCCCGCGCTTTCCGGCTCGAGAAAATGATCGAGACAGCCAGGAAAAACATACCTTCTACCGAACTGGCCGAGAAGCGGTCAGCCCGCCCCAGGAGGACCCTTGGGCGGGCTAGCCGTTGAAGTCTCTCGTGGCTCAGACGACGCGGACGGCGTCGGCCTGCGGACCCTTCTGACCCTGGGTCACCTGGAACTCGACCCGCTGGCCCTCCTCAAGTGCCTTGTAACCGTCCATCTGAATCGCGCTGTAGTGAACGAAGACGTCGGAACCGCCGCCGTCCACGGAGATGAAGCCGAAGCCCTTCTCCGAGTTGAACCACTTCACCGTGCCCTGAGCCACGTGCCGTTCTCCCTGCTGGTGCAGTCAGGACCCGCACCGCGCGGGCCCCGGGCCGAACGTCAGGAAGCTGCAAGAGACCCTGACGTTGTTCCGCCGCGCCTCGGTTGAGACGCGAACCGCCGAACTCCGGCCAGGGACGACGCTACACGGACGGAGGCCTTCGCGGGAGTCCTCCGGGCAAGGAAGTCCGCTTCATGCCCCGGTCACAGAACAACGCAGCAGGTCCGGCCGCAGGCAGCTCCACCCGTCCCGTCCGGCAATCCGTCGAGCTGACAGGGATTTCCTGAGCGTGCCGGCCCGTGGCGGATGGTCGTGCGCCCGATGGCCCGGATGTGGCGCACGGATGGGTGACGCGGAGGAGGTAATCGGTCAGACCACGGCAGAGCCCACCCGGCACGGCCCCGGGTCAGCGGATCCAGCGGCGGTGCCGGGCCGCCGAGATCGCGGGCCACGCATCGAAGAAGTCTCGTTCCGCCATGCGTGCCCGGCACTCCTCCAGGCCCAGCAGGACACCCAGAGTAAACGCGGTGGGGGCGCCCTGGGCCTGCGCTGCCGTCCCCCAGTCCCCCAGCAGCCTGCGCGCGACGGTGGCGTCCTGATGGGTTCCGAGCAGCTCCTGCGCGATCTGGGCCTGCTCGACCAGCCGCGCCGCGTCATTCCCGTACAGCGGCGCGACGGCCTCCGCCGCGTACCGCAACCGCTTGGCCTGCTTGCGGGCGGAATGCAGCAGTTCGTCCCGTTCCTGGCCGACCTTCAGAGCGGTCGCGGCGCGGACCTTCTTCGCCAGCTTCCGGTCGGCGCCGAGCAGCAGGTCGGGAAGGGCCTTGCCGGCCGGACGGACCGCCGCGGGGGTGAGCGGGCCCCGCAGCAGGGTGAGCAGGTTGGAGACGAGGGCGAAGTACCGGTCACTGCGCAACATGGCCAACGCCTCCGCCCGGCCGTTGGCCGTGCCGGCGCCGAGGTGCGCGGTGACCGTCTTGTGCACGGGCCCCGCGACCAGCTCGGTGGGCAGCTCCGCCAGGCGGGTCTCGAAATAAGCGGCCTGGACCTCGGCGTCGCGGGCGCCGGAGAGCGCGCCGGCGAGGTCCCGCAGCTCGCCGTCCAGGAAGAGCGCTCTCTCGGGCGGGAACAGCGGCGCGAACGTCCGCAGGGTGCTGCGGGCCCGACGGCAGGCGACGCGCATCTTGTGGACCGCCTCGGGCTCGTCGAGCCGCACCCGCGGATCGGCCGCGAGCAGGGCACGCGCCTGTTCGATCAGGTAGGCCCGTACCACCTCGCCCGCCGGCGTCCTGCGTCGTGGCTTGCGCGGCGGCGAAGGGACGTCCGGCCTGGGGCCGGCGGCCAGCGCCTCACCCAGGACCCGCGCGAGCTTCGAGGAGTCCACCGCCGGGGTGGCGCCCGCGGCCGTGAGCAGACCGGCGACCTCGTCGAGCACCTCGGGCCCGCCGTCGACGAGTTCGACCTCGATCTCCCGCCAGCTGCTCAGTACCGTCTTCTCCCCCAGAGTCTGCGCGGAGACCTGGTCATCGACGACCTCGGCCAGGTCGACTCCGACCGTGCCCCGCAGCCGGCGCGCTGTCCGCAGCGTCCGCAGCCTGGCGACCGGCCGCAGCTCGGCGCCGCGCAGATGGACCGACACCAGATCGACAAACTCCGCGGGAGGGCTGTACCGCGGGCCCAGGGTCACCCCGCCCACGCCCTCGTCGAGCGGGAGCTCGTCCCGCTCCCCCACCCGGACGGGCAGCTTGAGGTGCCATCCGGCGTCCGCTCCACCGGTCCGACGCCGCAGTGTGATCTTGTTACGGGCCAGCCGGAGATCGTCGCTGTCGTAGTAGACGGCCTCCAGACTGACGGTCTTGCGGGTGCGCGCGGTGGCGACGCCCGCGACCTCCCCTAGCTTCGGGAGCACAAAGGTCGGTTCGACCGAGAACTTGCGCTCGATCTCGCGGATTCCGTTGACCATCGGTCCTCCCCGACCAGCCATACCGCGGCAGGCACTCGACGGCTACGCCTTCCGGCGCCCCGAACCCGCCAACGTTGACGTCCTCGAACGATCCACCGCCCCGCGGTGCACCGTTGAGATATGCATCGTACGCCCAGCAGACGATCTATATTTCCCCACCCGTAACCTTAGCGCGACGCCGGGATCCAGGAGATCTTTCCGACCAACGCCACGTATCCGACGAACGCGACGGTGTCGATGAGTGCGTGGGCGATGACGAGCGGCAGCACCCGGCCGGTCCGCTGGAACAGCCGGCCGAACAGCAGGCCCATCGCGAGGTTGCCGGCGAACCCACCGAGCCCCTGGTAGAGGTGATAGGAACCGCGGAGCAGGGCGCTGGCCGCCAGCGCCCGGTTGGCCGTGACACCAAGTTCACGCAGCCGTACCAGCAGATACCCGGTGACGATGACCTCCTCGGCGAGGCCGTTCTGCGCCGCGCTGAGGACCAGGACCGGCACGCGCCACCACACGTCCGGCAAGCCCGACGGCGCGACGGTGAGGTTCGCCCCGCTGTGCCACGCCAGGAGGTAGAGGCCCAAGCCGAGCCCGCCGACCCCGGCCGCGATCGCCGCTCCCCGGCCGGCGTCGCGACCGGTGTGCCGGCCGTCCAGGCCGATCGCCCGCGGTCCGCCTCCGTGCCTCGTCAGCAGGTATACGGCGAGCAGCGCCGGCACCAGCCCGGTGACCAGGTCAGCGAGTTGGAGCGCGAGGTCCAGCCAGGGCCGTCCCGGCGCCGCCGAGGTGTTCAGCCGGGCCACCTGGGAGCGGACGGGGCCCGGCCGGGTCAGCACCCCGACGTAGCGGATGACCGCGAACAGCGCCGAGGTGGCGAAGGAGACCCCGAGCACGAGCCAGATCTCGACGACGAGCTGCCGGCGGGTGAGCGGCTCGCCCGCGATGACCGGCGCCTGAGCGGGGGCAGAGGTCACGCGACGACCGTAGCCCACCGCCACGGCGGGCCGGTCCGATCACTCCGCCGGTTCTGGTCGGGAGAACAGCCGGAACAGCATCATCAGGGACGGCACGAGCACCACCAGACCGCCGACGATGGCGAACAGCATGGCCCGGATGTTCGCCGTCGGCGCCGCGGCCGTGTCGACCGTGGCCTGCCCGACCACCAGGTCCGGGTACTGGGCCACCGCCCAGCCCCAGAGCATCGCGCCGACGGCGAGACCGGCCGCGATGCGGGCGGCACCGAACTGCTCGCGCCAGAGTGCGACGAGGGCGCCGATCCCGCCGAGGGTGGACAGGGCGACCAGGGGAAGCGAGCGGTCCCTGAACCGGCCGGCGACCTCCGGGGCGTCCGCCCACAGGAGGGGCAGCAGGATCGCGGCGAGTGCACCGCAGAGCACGGCGCCGCCGATGGCCCGCCGGCGGAAGTCGGCCACCAGGTGCGCGGTGGCCGGGGAGGATGCGGCGTCCCGGCAGAGGTAGACGGCGGTGAGGAAGGCCGTCGCGGCAACCGCGAAGGCCCCGCAGACGAGCCCGAACGGGCTGCGCACCGGCGCGAACGGGTCGTCGGTCGACAGATCACCGCTGGCCAGGGCCGCACCGGCCACCCCGAGCGCGAACGGGGCGATCGTCGAGGACACCGCGAAGACGTGCCCCCACCAGTGGTCGGGACCGGCCCCACCCGCCCCGTAGGACCGGTACACGTACGCGGCACCACGCAGCACGATGCCGACGAGGGCCACGGACAGCGGCACCTCCAGGGAGGAGCCGATCACCCCGTAGGCCTCGGGAAACCCGCTGAACATCGCCACCACGATGAAGATCAGCCAGACATGGTTGGCCTCCCACACCGGGCCGAGTGATGCCGAGATCAGTTTCCGCTGGTCGCCGGCGTGCCGTCCGCGTGCCAGCAGGTCCCACACCCCGCCACCGAAGTCCGCGCCACCGAGCAGCGCGTAGGCGGTGAGCCCTGCCACCATGATGATCAGAAGAAGGTCAGCGCTGGTCATCAGTCTTCTCCCCGCCCGCCGAAACCGGTGGTGCCGTCGGATCCCGTTCCCGTTGTCTCACCCGGGTGCGCCGAACCTCGGGATCCCTCGGGACCGCCGCCGGTGCGCCGCCTGCCGGACACCGGCGGTTCGACCGGCAGTTCAACCGCCGGTTCAACCGGCGCAGGTTCGGGCCGCGGCTTCGGGATGGACGGCGAATCGGAATCGGTTGTCCGCCCGGACCTGGCCGGGCTCGCCTCCCCCGCGCCGTGAACGGCCGTGCGGTGGACGCCCGCGGCGGGCCGCCCGGACCGGATCTCCGCGACGGCCGGGCCGCCGGTGGCCATCCGGCGCAGGATGAGGATCAGCGCACCCGCGAGCCCCAGGTACAGGACCAGGGAGCCGGCAAACATCGGCGCGACCCCGTCGGCGCCCGTCACCGCGTCGTGAACCCGCATATGACCGCCCACGATCCACGGTTGACGACCACCCTCGGTGACCTCCCAGCCAGCCATCATCGACAGCGCGGACGCCGGTCCCGGCGGCGCCGGCGGACGACGGCGGCACCGGTCAGGGCGGACAGTCCGATCAGCGCAGAACCGAACCCGACCATCGTCGCGAACGACCCGTGCACCAGCAGGCCGTTCGGGCGCTCGTCCGGCGGGGCGGCGTCCATACCGGTGATCACGTGATCGGTGCTGAATCCCTCCATCAACGAGAGCAGACCGGGGATCTCCAGCCCGTAGCGGACCTCGCCGCTCTTGTCGTCGTAGAACCCGCCGAGGGTCAGCGGCGCGTGCGACCTGGTGTGGTAGAGCTCTTCCATCGCGGCCAGCTTGAACGGCTGGTTGGCCCCGACGACCCGGGCCGCCCAGTCCCCCACGATCAGCTGAAGCGGCGCGCAGACCAACACCACCGCCAGGCCGATCCGCAGCCCGCGCTGGTGGTAGGCGTCGCGGCGACCGCGCAGCATGCCGACCGCGTAAATACTGGCGACGGCCCCGCCGGTGCACATCAGCGCGGCCAGCAGCATGTGGACCAACTGGGGCGGAGTCCCCAGACTCAGAAAGGGCGCGAACGGCTCGGCGGCGACGACCTTGCCGTTCACCTCGGTGATCCCCCGTGGCACGTTCATCCAGGCGTTCACCGTGATGATGAACAACGTCGACAGGGTGCCGGAGATAGCGATCGGCCACAGCGTGAGCCAGTGCGCGCGCGGCGACAGGCGCTTCCAGCCGTACAGGTACATCCCGACAAAGATCGCCTCGGTGAAGAACGCAAAGCCCTCCAGGGAGAACGACAGCCCGAGCGCACTGCCGTACTTCGACATGAACGCGGGCCAGAGCAGGCCGAACTCGAACGACAGCACCGTTCCCGAGACGGCCCCGACCGCGAACAGCACGGCGAATGCCCGCGACCACTTCTTCGTGAGCGCCAGCCAGGTCTCGTCACCGGTCCGCACCCAACGCCCCTCGGTGTAGATCAGCAGCCACGGCATGCCGACCCCGAACACGGCGAAACAGATGTGAAACGCGAGGGAGAACGCTGTCTGGGCGCGGGCAAGGTCGACGGCATCAGCGGCGAGAACCATGCGCACAGCTCCTTCGATGGACCGCGAGGGGAAAAATCGGCCGAGAGCCAATCGATCCTCTACGAGGCATGGAGGTTTCTACGGTATGTAGCCAATTCTCCTGGCGACGAGCAAAGCGCAGTGAGCTCGATGACATGGTCAAGACCGACGGCACCACCGACGGCGCTGTCGAGACGTGCGCCACGGTCGACGGCACGGGGCGGGACCGGAAGACGCCTCCATTGCAGCTGTCAGCCTGTTCGATTGATGGCCCGTTCGGCGGATAGCCCGTTCGGCGGATATATAGTTTTATAAGTTATAAAGATGTTTCCTTTTAAAGAAATTCGGGCCGCATAAACGGCGGCGGATCAGTCAGCCGGCGGGTTCGCACTGGTCCGGAGAGCCGGGCGCCGGGTGGGAGCCGGGAGGCAGATCGGGGGCCGGAAGGCCGGTTCCTCCCCGACGGCCGGCACCGTTGCCGCGTGGCTGTGACGCAACAGGCCTCAACGAAGCACCCCGTTCGGTCCCACGAATGTTCTACGCCACGTAGGATTGGCACCATGGCGCGCCTGGGTGACCTCGAACGGTCGGTCATGGACGTGTTGTGGGCGAGCGACGACTGGCTGACGGCCCGTGAAGTCGCCAGTCGTCTCCAGCATGAACGCGATCTCGCGTACACCACCGTGCTGACCGTGCTCGAACGGTTGGAACGGAAGGGATTCGTGCGGCGTCAGCGTTCGGCGCGTGCGCATCGCTACGCGGCCAGCGACAGTCGCGAGGCCGTCGTGGCCGAGGCGATGATGGAAGCGCTCGGCACGGCGGACGATCGTGGTTCCGCCCTGGTCCGCTTCGTGGGGTCGGTGTCCGCGGAGGAGGCCGAGATCCTTCGCCGTGCCCTGGAACCCGCTGGTCCCGGGGAACCCGGCATCTTCGTGCCTGACGGAGAGGTCCCGCAGGCCGAGGATCCGTACACGGAGGCCCGGCGCGGTCCGGCGATCGGCGACCCGCCCCGCAACGACCCGGAGCAGATCGTTCCGGTAGCCACCGACTCGGATCGAACGGCCCAGATTCCGCCCGACCACCGGTAGCGTTAGCCGGGACATGACGACCGCGGCACTTCTCGCCCTGTTCGCGGGCGTGTTGGCCTGGCCGGTCCCACGCCTGCTGGCCGCCGCGCGCTGGCCCTACCGATGCCCACGGGCGGCGATCGTGCTCTGGCAGGCGGTCGGTCTGGCCGGCGGGGTGTCGGCGCTGCTCGCGGCGATCGCGTTCACCGTCTCGCCGCTGTCCAACGACACCCCGACCGCCATCGCCGACCATCTCGACAACATCGCGGCCAGCGCGCCGCTGACGGGCCTGGGTCTGGTCAACCTCATCGGCCTCGCCGTGGCGGCGGCCTTGGCCTCCCGACTGTTCGGGGTGCTCGGCACCTCCACCGCAGCCACTCTTCGCGAGCGTCACCGACACCGCGACCTGGTCGATCTGGCCGGCCGTCGGCATCGCCGGCACGAGACCTGCGTCCCACCCGACCATGCGTCCCATCATTCCGGCACAGCCGCGGACTCTGGCACAACCGCAGGCCCCGGCACAGCCGTCGGCGGCGGGGGCGCAACCGGCTGCTGCCTGTGCGAACGCCGGGACCGGTCCGGCATCCTGCTGCGTATCCTCGATCATCCCGTCGCGGTCGCCTACTGCGTGCCGGGGGTGCGGCACGCCCGGGTCGTGGTTTCCCGCGGGCTGCTGAACACCCTCGACGCCACCGAACTGGACGCCGTGCTCGCCCACGAGGCGGCCCACGTCGCCAGTCGTCACGACCTCGTCATCCAGCCGTTCGTCGCATGGGAGCGGACCTTCCCGTTCCTGGGCCCGGCCAGGGAGGCGACCGCGGCCGTCTCGCTCCTCGTCGAGATGCTCGCCGACGACGCGGCGGCCCGGCAGACAAGCCACCGATCGCTCGCGCGGGCCCTGGCCCGGCTGGGCGGGGCAAGGGCACCGGTCCCCGCCGGGGCGCTGGGGATCATCGGTTCTCCGGCCACCGTGCTGCCCGCGCTCGGCTCCCACGATCCCACGGCGGTCGACGTCCGCGATTCCAGCCCGCCCAGCCCAGGCGCCGACCGGCCAGATCCCGGCGGGCCCCATCCCGACGGGCCAGACCCCGGCGGTCCCCACCTCGGCGATGCGGCGCCCGGCCGGACACGACCGGTCGGCGGCGGCCCCCGGCGCGGCACGGCCAATCCGGTCATCTCGCGGATCGCCCGGCTCCTCGACCCGCCAGAAGTGCCGTGGTGGATGCCGCCGTGCGCCTACTTCGGGGCGATCATCGTGCTCGCCGCGCCCCCGCTCATTCTCCTGGTCGGCTGACAAGACCCCAGTACGGGGCGTCCGGCCCCCGGCGACAAGACACCGATCAGCAACGTTGCGCCATAGCTCGACAACGGAAGGCGATAATCTCTACTTTTTTTATTGACAAGCTGAGGAATGGTAGCTACTATCAGCGTCATGAGCCGGCACCCGCTTCTGGTCTGCCGTGCACACATTGACTTTCATCGCGTCGCGAGCGCGCTCTGTCGCCCTCACCATCGATCCCGCTGATCATCAGACTCCGTTCCGCTGGCTGGCATCCGTCACCGTAAGCCCCCGGCGCCCGGTGACGGCACCTGCCGTCTCGTGCCCGAGCCAGCCAACGGCAGCCGACCTGATGTCAGCGAAAAGTGGGCCCCTCCCTCCGGTCCACCGTCCTTGTGGTCAGCCGTGCCCCCGGTCCTGACTTCTCCGTGCGTTCCACCTGCCTGTGTTTGCACGCCTTGCGCGTGCGCGGCGACGAGAGGCCCGCCCCGTCGGCCGCGCGGTCGCATCACGAGGAGGTTCTCCGTGCCCGTACGCGACAAGGCGCCAGTACGCGACAAGATGTCGGCGCGGGAAACGCTGCCGGCGCAGGGAAGGCCGCGGGCCGCGGCGGGGGCCGTCTCCAGGCTCGGAGCCGGGAGAACCACTGCCGGCGGCACGGGCAGCCCAGGCGGCTCCGGCGCCCCCAGTGATTACGGTGCCCCGGGTGGCTCCGCGGCGGCGATCCTGCGGGCGGTCCTCGACCACGGTCCGGTTGCCCGCACCGCCATCGGGAGGGCAACAGGGCTCAGTCCGGCGGCGGTCTCCCGGCAGACGGCCGGGCTGATCTCCCTGGGTCTGCTCCGGGAGCTTCCCGCTTCCTCGCTGGCTCCCCGGGCCGGGCGGCCGCACGTGCCCCTGGACGTGGACACCGACCTTCATCTGGCCTGCGCCGTCCCGTTCGTCACCTTCAGCCTTGTCGACCTGCGTAGACAGGTGGTGGCGCGGGAGCAGTTGCCGCGGGAAGGTGGCCCGGCGGACGTCCTTCGGATGATCGCCCGACATCTGCCCGGCTTCCTCGCCCGGCATGCCCGGGGTAACCGTGTCCTCGGCCTCGGCGTCGTCACCGGCGGCCGGGTCGACCCCGACCTCGGCGTGGTGATCGAACACGAGCCCCTGGACTGGCATGACGTGCCGGTCCGGGAGGTGCTGGCGGCGGCCACGGGCATGCCGGTGCACGTCGACGGGCACGCCCGCGCCCTGGCCCAGGCGGAGATCCTCTTCGGTGACCCGCGCGCCCGGCGCAGCCTGCTGCAACTGTTCGTCGGCAACGTGGTCGACGCCGCGTTCGCCACCGACGGATCGGTGCACATCGGACCGCACTCCGCCGCGGGCGGCATCGCTCACCTGCGGCTCGCCGACAGCGACGCCCCGTGCCGCTGCGGCCGGTCGGGCTGCGCGCAGGCGGCGCTGTCGGAACGGACCATGCTGCTGCGGGCGGCCCAGGACGGGATCATCTCTCGTCCGGACCTGCAGGTGCTGCTGCACGCCGGGCTCGCCGGCGACCCGCGCGCGCTGTCGCTGTTGCGCGCCAGGCTCCGGCTGGTGGATCGAATGATCAGCCTGCTTATGGACATGATGGACCCGGAAATCGTCGTTCTCACCGAGGCCGCCACGCTCTCCCTGCCGGATCTGTTGGTCGACCTGCACGAGGAGATCGCCGCGCACTCACGCGTGTACACCGATCCCGAGCGGATGGTGCTGCCGAGCAGCTTCGGCATGAACGTGCTGGCCGTCGCCGCGGGAGCGACCGTCCTCGACGCGGTCCACCGCCGCCCACACAGTCTGCCCGTCTCGCTGCCCACCCCGATGCCATCGCGGACACCATCACCGACGGCCTCACCGACACCGACACCGACAGTCGCCGCAGCCGCCCGCCGGAGGTATTAATTCCATCAGA
>NZ_CDWTNB010000052.1:0-22918 GCF_977947065.1 Frankia sp. CgJB1 | reverse complement strand
TCCTGATGCGGTACCGAGTAGCCTGATCCGGGTTGCACATGTCGGCATCCGCGGGGGCGCGATCCGACAACTTTATTATGTGACCGGGACGGAGGAATCGGGTGAAGCCCGACCACGGGTCTGCGCTGTCGGCAGGAAGCATGGTCACCGACAGCCGGGAGGGAACGTCTGCGCCGCTCGGGTCCGAGGGAGATGGTCCCGCGGTCCACGAAGGCGGGGCCGAGGGTCTGATCGTGGCGGTCGACGGTCCCGGAGGGTCGGGGAAGAGCACCGTGGCCCGCGAGATCGCCCGCCGTCTCGGCCTGCGGTACCTCGACACCGGGGCGATGTACCGCGCAGTCACCCAGCTCGCGCTGGAACGGCGGATCGACATCGAGGACCCGGCGGCGGTCGCGGAGCTGGCCGAGCGGGCGGTGATCTCGGTCGGTACGGACCCGGACGAGCCCTCGATCGCCATCGACGGTGTCGGGGTGGACGCCCAGATCCGCACCCGCGCGGTGACCAACGCGGTCAGTGCGATCGCGGCGGTGCCGGCGGTGCGGGCGTTGCTCGTCACTCAACAGCGTCAGGTGATTGCCGCCGCGTTGCCGGCCGGCGGCATCGTCGTGGAGGGTCGCGACATCGGCTCGGTCGTGGCGCCGGGCGCCCAGATCAAGGTCTTCCTCACCGCCTCGACCGAGGTCCGTGCGCTGCGTCGCTCCCGCCAGCTCGGGGAGAAGGGCGTTGACGACGTCGCCCGGACCCTCGCCGAACTCGACCGGCGCGACGCGCTCGACAGCAACCGGGCAGCGGACCCGCTGGCCATCCCGCCCGACGCGATGGTTCTGGACTCGACGGCCCGGTCGGTGCCCGAAGTCGTCGACGAGGTGCTTCGGCGTTGCGAGCAGCTGCCGAATCGGACGAGATGACCACGTCGAACCCCCGCGCTGAGGCTCCCCGCGCTGAGGCCGCTCGGCCGGGCGACGGTGCCGGCGAACGTGCCGCGGAGGCGGCCGGGCGGGCCGCCCGGGTCGCGCGTGGACCGGTCCACCGGGGTGCCGCGTCACCGGTCTACAACGACCTCCCGCACCGCGTCCTCAAGCCCGGGGTCCGCTGGTTCCTCAACCGGGTGGTCATGCAGATCAGCCTGGAGGGGCTCGAGAACGTCCCCTTCGACGAACCGTTGATCTTCGCTGGGAACCACAGCAGTTGGCTGGATGGCCCGTTGGTGGTGATCGAGTCCCCGCGGACCGTGCGCTGCCTGAGCAAGATCGAGATGTACCGGGGGGTGCTCGGCCGGGCGCTGCTGTTCAGCGGTCAGATTCCGATCGATCGTGATCGGGCCGACCGGGAGGCCCTGCACACCGCACTGGACGAGCTCTCCCGCGGCGGGGCGATCGGGTTGTTCCCCGAGGGCACCCGGGGCAGCGGGGAGATGGCGGCGGTCCAGCACGGTATCGCCTACCTCGCGGTGCACGGCCGCTGCCGCGTCCTACCGGTGGCCTGCATCAACACCGGTGCCGCCCTGCCCCGGGGGGCGCGCTGGCCGCGCCGGTCGGTGCCGATCCGGGTAGTCTTCGGTGCGCCGTTCGGGGTGGAGGTGCCGGCGAACCCACGTTCGCGCAAGGCGCTGGCCGCCGTCGCGGAGGACATCCGGATGCGCCTGCTCGACCATCTGGCGACCGTCCGGGCCGGCCGGAAAGGCCGGCGGGACCGGCGAGGCCGACCGGGCCGGCTCCGGGTAACCTGAGCAAGATTGCTGCTCGCTCCGGACGGGCGGGTGAGAGCCCCCGGCGATCCGGCCACGCTCGAGTGCCCGGCGCCGAGCCCGGGAATCACAGGCGATCCCGTCCCACGATGACAGTTGGCAGTGACAGTGATGAGCGGACAAGACCTATCAACGGACCTCGGCGCGGCCGGGTTCGACCGGTTCGCCGACGGTGGCCTCGGCGATGACGTCGGTGGCCCCGACGGGTTCGTCGGCGAGTTCGACGGCGAGTTCGCGAGCCCCGGGGCCGGTCAACCGGTGGTGGCCGTCGTGGGGCGACCCAACGTGGGCAAGTCGACGTTGGTCAACCGCATCCTCGGCCGGCGCGCCGCGGTCGTCGAGGACGTCCCCGGGGTGACCCGTGATCGCGTCGCCTACGACGCGGTCTGGAGCGGGCGGCGGTTCACCCTCGTCGACACCGGCGGCTGGGAACCCGACGCGACGGGGCTGGCCGCCCAGGTCTCCGAGCAGGCCCGCGCGGCGCTCGACACCGCCGATGCGGTGCTGTTCATCGTGGACGTCGTCACCGGCGCCACCGACGCCGACGAGGCGGTCGCCCGGGTGCTGCACCGCTGCGGGCTGCCAGTGATCCTGGTGGCGAACAAGGTCGACGACGTACGATTCGAGGCTGATGCGGCGGCGCTGTGGAGCCTCGGGCTCGGCGAGCCGCACCCGGTCTCGGCCCTGCACGGCCGGGGCAGCGGAGACCTGCTCGACGCCGTGCTCGCCGCGTTGCCCGAGGCGCCGCGCGAGATCCTCACCGAGTCCGACGGCCCCCGGCGGGTCGCACTGATCGGCCGGCCCAACGTCGGCAAGTCGAGTCTGCTGAACAAGCTCGCCGGCAGCCGGCGGTCGTTGGTGCACGACGTCGCCGGCACCACCCGGGACCCGGTCGACGAGCTGGTGACGGTCGGCGGCGAGGAGTGGATGTTCATCGACACCGCCGGGCTGCGCCGTCGCGTCCGGGAGGCCTCCGGCGCCGAGTACTATTCGTTGCTGCGCACCGCCTCGGCCCTGGAAGCCGCCGAGGTCGCCATCGTCCTGCTCGCCGCGGACGAGCCGGTGACCGAGCAGGACCAGCGGGTCATCTCGATGGTCGTCGACGCGGGACGGGCCCTCGTCCTCGCCTTCAACAAGTGGGACTTGGTGGACACCGACCGCCGGCTCACCCTGGAACGGGAGATCGTCCGCGACCTCGGCCGGGTCGCGTGGGCGCCGCGGGTGAACGTCTCGGCCCGTACCGGGCGTGCGACCGACCGGCTCGCCCCCGCGCTGCGCACCGCGCTGGAATCCTGGGGTACCCGGATCCCGACCGGCAGGCTGAACACCTGGCTGGGTGAGGTCGTCGCCGCGACCCCGCCGCCAGCGCGTGGAGGGCGGGTTCCGAAGGTTCTGTTCGCGACCCAGGCCGGAGTGCGCCCGCCGCGGTTCGTGGTGTTCACGACGGGTTTTCTGGAGTCGTCCTACCGCCGGTTCCTGGAACGCCGGCTCCGGGAGGACTTCGGCTTCGCCGGTTCGCCCATCTCGATCTCGGTGCGGGTGCGTGAACGCGGCGACCGCAGGGGCGGCGGCTGACGGTTGGACCGGGTTCCGGCCGCCAGCCGGGCGGGTTTTCCGGACCGGCCGGACGGCCGGGACGGCGTGACGGCGGCTTACGACGAAAAAATCCGTTGAGCAGGCTCACAAGCCTGACCAACGGGTTTTACCACCTCTGTCGGGACGACAGGATTTGAACCTGCGACCCCCAGACCCCCAGTCTGGTGCGCTACCAAGCTGCGCCACGTCCCGTACGGCAGCAACGTTACCGTACCGGCGACCACTACGGTGACCGGGGGTCGCGTCGTCAACGGCGCGACCCCCGGTCACCGTGCGTGGGCTCCGCGTGGGACCAGGCCGAGGCCGTCACCCACGAGGTGTCTGCACGCCGCATGGCCGCCGAACAGCAGGGTCAGCTCGCGCCCTGGGCACGCCGTCGGGCAACCCCGGCGCCGATCAGCAGGGCGCCTACTGCCGCACCGGCCAGCGGGAGCAGGGGTGAGGACCCGGGGTCGGCCATCCCGCCGCCACCTGCGGCGACACCGGCCCCCGGCCCGCCCCCCGGCCCGACTCCGGCACCGACGCCACCGACGCCACCGACGCCACCGACGCCGCAGTCGCGCTTCTTGTCGTCCCAGCGGAACCAGTCGTCCTTGCCGTCCTTGCCGTCCCGATCGTCCTTGCGGTCCAGGCCGTTCCTGCCGTCCAGGCCGTCGTCGATCCGATCGGCCCGGACCTGCTTGTCGCCGTCGATCTTGTCATCGCGGTCGCGGTCCTTGTCGTCCCGATCGTCCTTGTCGCCGAAGATGCCCCACCCGTCCTTCTTGTCGTCGCACCGGTGGTTGTCCTTGTCGTCGAGGGCGTGGGCAGCAGCCAGGCCGGGCCCGAAGGTGAGGGTGACGCTCGCCGCGCTGGATATCGCGAGAACGGCGGCGCTCCGACCCATACCTTTCTTCATCTGGTCCCCTCTCTCACGTACGGTGATCGATTAATTACTGCGAGTGATACCCTAGCGACTGAGCGTGGGGGTGCGGGTCAACCGCCCGGGCGTGGTGCGGCCGGATCGACCTCCTCGCGGCGGCGATCGGGTCGCTTCTTCGGTCTAGTTCGTCCAGTTTTCGGTGATCTCGGAATCATTGAGACCAGTGCACCTCGCTCACAAGCATGCCGCTCACGGAAAGTATCTCTACCGATTGATAGAGTCACTATCAGTGGCCTTGTGGTGCGGGCGGGTGACGGTTCGGAGCCGCGCGCGGTGCGCTGGACGATCCACCTCGGGAGCGATCCGCACGGGCATGTAGACGATCGACGGGCGGGATGGCGGGAGGAGCTGTGAAAGGTGGGACGGGCAGCGGTAACCAGCGGCCCGCGAACGGCGCACCGACGGCCTTCTCCGTCCGCGCACCCGCCGCGGGCAGGCGCCTCCTGCTTTGGCGGTGGCTTCTCCTCGTCGGGGCGGTCCTTGTCCTCGGCAGCGGTTTCCGGCTGGCGGAACCGGCGTTCGACGCCGTCCGCGGCGGTTCCGGGGCGGACACGACGGCCGGCATCGCCGACGTCCCGCTGCCGCCCACCCCCGTGCCGACGACCGGCCGGTTCGGGCTACCTCCCGCCGTCCCCGAGCAGCCGGTGGTGGTCGTTAACAATCCGTCCCGGCTGCGCATCCCCCGGATCAGGGTGGACGCTCCGATCATTCATCTGGGTCTGAACCCGGATGGCACGCTCGGGGTGCCCAAGGCATGGGGGGATGTCGGCTGGTATGACCGTGGTCCGGCGCCTGGCGGCATCGGCCCTGCCGTGCTCGTCGGCCACTACGATTCCACCACCGGCCCGGCGGTCTTCTACCGGCTGCACGAGCTCGTGCCCGGCGACCGTGTCGAGGTCGCCTCGCCGACCGGCGTGTCCACGACGTTTGTCGTCGATCGCGCGGAGAACGTGGTGAAGTCGAGGTTCCCGGCGAACCGGGTCTACGGACCGGTACCCCGCCCTGAACTGCGCCTGATCACCTGCGGGGGCGCCTTCGATCGGAAGGCCGGGCACTATCTCAACAACCTGGTGGTGTACGCGCACGCCGAATCCTCGGCAGGAGCCGCGCCCGTCGTGCCGGCCCGGTCTGCGGCGAGCATGCTTCCGCCGAATCCGCCGCGAGTGCCCGTACCCGCGCACTCGTCGCCTGGGCTGCCGAGGCCGGCGCAGATCTCGTCAGGCCAGCCGGCACGGCCGCAGCCGGCGCAGGTCGGTTCTGTCCCGGGTGTGAACCCGCCGCCCGCACCCTGACGACCCGGCCCGTTCCGCTGCCGGATCGCCGAGGAGATAGCCGGAGAGATCTACGACACGTCGATGCTTGGGGGGCGTCGTGACGACCTGACCGAGGTGGCGTGACCGAGCCGCCGACAGGCACCCGGCGTGACGGCATCCGTACTTCTTGCTGAGAGGCGGCGGCCTTCTGGTGTCGTGTTCAAGTGTTGGGGTGGGGGTGATTGCGGGTCGCCCGGGCATGTCCACTATCGTCATCAACGGCACTTCTGTTCTACCGATCCCTAGGTGTCCAGATTATGAAGTGTCTGTTACGTGTCATACAGATATACCTATTTTGATAGAGATACCCGTCGAACCGATGTGCCTGGCCCTGCCCCCGGTTCGGCGGCCCCTCCGAGTATGTCGGGGCAGGTGCGGGGAGCCGTAGTTCCGGGTGTGGCCGGCGGATCCGGCCGCGTTCCGGCGGTGACGGCACTGACCGGGTCGTTGGTCGCCGGGCTGACCAGCCCGAACCCGACAGCTCCCTCGTAGGCGCACGGGAAGGACACGTCTTGCCCCGTCGTGGTATGGCCTGGCTTCCGGAGGACTGGGACCAGTTCGTCCGGAATCGTCAGCGCCCGTCGGCGCCCCACGGCTCCTTAGGCTCCGGCGCGGCTCGCCGCCGTACCACTCCTCCTCCGCGACGCGCGGTCACCATCGCCGCGTTCACCACCGGGACGATCGCGGCCTCGACCGCCGCCTTCGCGGCCACCGTCCCCGGGGGCACCGACGGAACCTCGTCGCTGGAGTCGAACTCCCTCACCCAGGAAGCCGCGCTCGTTCCGGGACACCACGCCACCGGCCACGATGCGGCCTCGGCCCGCAGACTCGCCCCGTTGGCCACCGCCATCGCGGACCACGACCCCGTCTTCACCAGCGTCTCGATCGCCGCGGACAAGACCTCGGTCGCGCCCAACACCCCGGTGGTGCTCACGGTGCGGGCGTTGGAATCGGACAGCGGCACCCCGCTCGCGAACCAGGACGTCCGTATCGTCGTGGTGAACGGTCCCCAGTGGCAGACCTCCACGAGGTTGCGGACCGGCGCGAACGGTACCGCGCAGATCACCGCGCGCCTGCTCTCCACGACGACGATCACCGCGGTCTTCGACGGATCGAACGCCCTGCGTCCCTCCCTGGCCAGCGCCGCCACGGTGACGATCGCGAATCCGACGGGTCCAGGACGGTCGGCTCCGGGACGGTCGGGTCCGGGACGGTCGGGTTCCGTGATCGACCAGGCGATTCCGAAGGTCATCCCGGGTAGTTCGATCGGGGAGAAGGCCGTCTACCTCGCGTCGCTGCACAAGGGCAAGCCGTATGTCTGGGGCGCGGAGGGCCCGTACTCGTTCGACTGCTCCGGCCTCGTCCAGTACGTCTTCAAGCAGCTCGGCCGCTCGCTGCCGCGCGTGGCCGAGGACCAGTACCGGGTCTCGATGAAGGTGCCCCAGTCGGGCAAACAGCCCGGCGATATGATCTTCTACGGTACTCCTGGGAATATCTACCACGTCGGCATCTATGCAGGGAACGGGTATATGTGGGCCGCCCCGCAGACCGGCGGTGTCGTGTCGCTGCGGCCCATCTACAGCTCCACCTACAAAGTCGGCCGCATCCTCTGAGCCCGGTCCCATCTGACCCGGTCCGAACGCCGGGGTACCCCGGCGGCGGATCCCTCTCCGCTCCTCGTGCCCCACGATCCGCTAGCGTCAGCGATGTCCGGCCCGTCGGCGGGGCGTTGCGACCTCTACCGGGCTCGGACGTCCTGACCGGCGCCGAACCCGTCGGTGGGACCTGCGGGAGCGCCGGGTGCGGTGGGCGGCCGTCCACCGCCGTCGCGGCGCGTCGCGCCGCCCAACCGGTGGAGGAGGGACGCCGCATGACCATGCCCGCCGCCTCGGACCGGATCTGGACGGTTCCGAACGCGCTGTCCGCCCTGCGGCTGCTCGGCGTGCCGGTCTTCCTCTGGCTGGTGCTGGGCCCGAAGGCGGACGGTGCGGCGCTCGGCGTTCTCGCGTTCGCCGGAATCAGCGACTACCTGGACGGCAAGCTCGCGCGAGTGCTGAACCAGACGAGTCGCCTCGGCGTCCTGCTGGATCCCCTCGCCGACCGGTTCTACATCCTCGCCACCATCGTCGCTCTGACCCTCCGCGGGATCGTGCCGGTCTGGTTCGCGGTTCTGCTCCTCGCCCGCGACGTGGCGCTGCTGGCGCTGCCGCCGTTGCTGCGCCGGATCGGGGTTGGCGTCACGCTGCCCGTGCACTACCTGGGCAAGGCGGCGACGTTCAACCTGCTGTATGCCTTCCCTCTCCTGCTGTTGTCCGCCGGGGATTCCTGGCCGGCCACCGCGGCACGCCCGGTCGGATGGGCGTTCGCGATCTGGGGTACTGCCCTGTACTGGTGGTCTGGTCTTCTGTACTTCGTCCAGGCCGGCCAGCTTGTCCGGCGCTTCCGGGCGGATGCCCGGACCGGCGCAAGTGGGAGGTGACCGGTGAGAGCCGTCGTCATGGCCGGTGGCGAGGGCACCCGGCTGCGCCCGTTGACCGCGAACCTGCCCAAACCACTGCTCCCCGTCGTCAACCGGCCGATCATGGAGCATGTGCTGCGCCTGCTCAAACGGCACGGCTTCGACGAGACGGTGGTGACCGTCCAGTTTCTGGCCTCGATGATCCGGACGTACTTCGGTTCCGGTGACGAGCTCGGGATGCACCTGTCGTACGCCACCGAGACGACCCCGCTGGGCACCGCCGGCAGCGTGAAGAACGCCGAGGACGCCCTGCGGGACGAGGCGTTCCTGGTCATCAGCGGGGACGCGCTGACCGACATCGACCTCACCGACCTGGTCGCCTTCCACCGGCGTCAGGGCGCGCTCGTCACCGTCGCGCTGAAATCCGTCCCCGATCCGCTCGAGTTCGGCATCGTCATCACCGGCGAGGACGGACGGATCCAGCGCTTCCTGGAGAAGCCGACCTGGGGGCAGGTGTTCTCCGACACCGTCAACACCGGTATCTACGTGATGGAGCCCGAGGTGCTTGCCCAGGTGCCGCCCGGCGAGGCGGTGGACTGGTCCGGCGACATCTTCCCCCGGCTGGTCGAGGCGGGTGCCCCGGTGTACGGCTATGTGGCGTCCGGGTACCGGGAGGACGTCGGCACCATCGCGAGCTTCCAACGGGCTCAGGCCGATGTGCTCAACCGCCAGGTCGACGTGGAGATCGGCGGTTTCGAGGTGTCCCTCGGGATGTGGATCGGTGAGGACGCCGAGGTCCACCCGGAGGCGATCCTCAAGGGGCCGCTCGTGGTCGGCGACTACAGCAAGGTGGAGGCTGGCGCCGAGCTGCGGGAGTTTTCCGTGCTGGGCAGCAACGTGCTGGTGAAGAGCGGCGCGTTCCTGCACCGGGCGATCGTCCAGGACAACGCGCTCATCGGCCCGCAGACGAACCTGCGCGGCTGCGTCATCGGCAAGAGCACCGACGTGCTGCGGGCGGCCAGGATCGAGGAGGGCGCCGTCGTCGGAGACGAGTGCGTCGTCCGCGAGGAGGCGTTCATCTCCCATGACGTGAAGGTGTATCCGTTCAAGACGATCGAGGCCGGCGCGGTCGTCAACACGTCCGTCATCTGGGAGTCCCGCGGCCAGCGGACCCTGTTCGGGCCGCGCGGGGTGTCCGGCCTGGTGAACGCGGAGATTACCCCGGAGCTGGTGGTGCGCCTCGCCGGTGCCTACGCCACGACCCTGAAAAAGGGAGCCACCGTCACCACCGCGCGGGACGGTTCCCGCGCCGCCCGGGCCCTCAAGCGGGCCGTCATCAGCGCGTTGACCGCCGGCGCCATCAACGTCCGTGATCTTGAGGTGGCACCGATGCCGGTCACCCGCTTCGATGTCCGCTCGTCCAACGCCGCTGGGGGGATCATGCTGCGCACCACCCCCGGAGACCCGGAACGCATCGACATCATCTTCCTGGATACCGACGGCGACGACCTCTCCCCGGTGGCGCAGCGCAAGCTTGACCGGGTCTTCTCCCGCCAGGAGTTCCGCCGGGCCTTTCCCGGTGAGATTGGTGACCTGCGTTTCCCGGCCCGCACCATGGATCTCTACATCCAGGATCTGCTTGACCGGGTCGATACCGCCGGCATCGTTGAGGCGGATCTCAAGATCGTCGTTGATCCTTCGGGTGGCTCGGCGTCCCTGGTGCTGCCGACACTGCTCGGCCGGCTCGGCGTCGACGTGCTCACCGTCAACGGACGCGTCGACGAGACCATCCCGCCCCGCAGCGCCCTGGAGGATCTGCGGGCCACCGACCGCCTGGTTGCCCTCGTCGCCAGCTCCGGGGCGGCCTTCGGCGTGCGGTTCGACCATGTCGGCGAGCGCGTCACGATCGTCGACGAACGGGGGGACCTCATCGACGATGACCGGGCCCTGCTGGTGTTCCTCGACCTCGTCGCGGCGGAGAATCCCGCCGCGGAGGTGGCCCTGCCGGTGACCATCACCCGGGTGGCCGACCAGGTTACCCGCTTCCACGGGCTGACGGTACGCCGGACCTCCCTGTCGGCTGCGGCGTTGACCGGGGTCGCCCGTGACGACGGCATCGTCTTCGCCGCCGACGGGCGGGGCGGCTTCATCGTCCCCGAGTTCGCCCCCGCGATCGACGGGATCGCGGCGTTCGTGAAACTGCTGGCCCTGGTGGCACGGACCCGGCTGACGCTCAGCACCATCGACGCCCGGATACCTTTGGTGGCGATCCTGCGTCGTTCAGTGCCCACCCCGTGGGCGGTCAAGGGCACCGTCATGCGTCGCGTGGTGGAGTCGGTCGACCCGGATGCGGGGTATGTCATCGACACCACGGACGGGGTTCGGATCGTCGGTCCGGACGGCTCCTGGATCCTGGTGTTGCCGGATCCGAGTGAGGCGGTCACCCACCTGTGGTCGGAGGATGCCGACATCGAGGAGGCCCACGTGCTGCTGCGGCGCTGGGTCGAGGTGGTCGAGGCGCGGTAGCCGCGGCACGCGCGGCGAGGCCCTGGTCGGCGGCGCTCGGTGTCCGGTCGGTCAGAATGCCGAATGTGCGAGAACGGACCGGATGGCCACGCCGAGGGCCGGTATGCCCCGTGGCCACCGGCTCTTCGGATCCCTGCGGCGTCTCCGAGCGGGCCCGTCGCCCCTGGCTGCGCCCCCTCGCCCTGGCCCTCGTCCTCGGCCTGCTCGGCCTGATGATAGCCATCGGGGCCCGGCGTGCCGCGACGACGGCCGGGGAACGTGCGGAGCTCGTCGCGGCCCTGCGCGCGGAGATCCATGAGCGATCCGCCGCGACTACTGCGGCCGCGACCCGGGTCAGCGAGCTGCGCCTGCGGGTGAAGATGGCGCGGGAACAGCGCGCCCGGGCCGAGCGCGAGCTGGCCCGGGCCACGGCGGCACTGTCGGATCTCGGGCCGGCGGCCGGCTGGTCCCCCGTGCGTGGACCGGGTGCCCGGATCGAGCTCGCGGACCGGACCTCCCCCGGGCCGTCGGCACCCTCGGCACCTCGTGCGTCAACGGCGCCCACCCCGCTGCGCCCGTCGACCGGGCCCGCTGGTCCCCGCCCCGCACCGGCGTCCTACTGGACCCGGATTCAAGATTGAGACCTTGCTGATCTTGTGAACGTGCTGTGGATCTCGGGTGCCGAGGCTGTCGCGGTCAACAGCGTCCGCCTGACGGCTCTCAGCGCGATCCGGGCGGCCGGTGATCTCGTTCTCGTCGGATTCGTGCCGATGATTGCGCCGTACACCGTCGAAGCGGTGGGTGATCCGGACGATCTCGTGCGGCGTCTCGAGGAGTCCGCCGTGATCGACCGGCTGCGGCATCGTCCCGACTCACCGGTGACCTCCCTGGCGGTCGTCACTGTCAGAAACCTGACCCTGTCCGCGGCCGATCCCCGGGTGCTGCGGCATGCTCGACGGAGCGAATCATGATTGTCGTGGTAGCCCTTGCCCTGGGCGTGACGGCCGGCCTGGTGCTGGGCCCGACCGTCCCCGACTGGATGGATCCCTACCTCCCAGTCGCTGTGGTGGCCGCGGTGGACGCTGCTCTCGGCGGCGCGCGGGCCGTCGCGGAGAGGGTGTTCGACGACCGGGTGTTCATCGTCTCGTTCGTCTTCGACGTCGCGGTTGCCGTCCTGATGGTGATACTTGGCGACCTGATCGGGTTCGGCGGCGCGTTGTCCACCGCGGTGGTCGTGGTGCTGGGCATCCGCATCTTCGCCACCGCGACCGCGTTGCGTCAGCATCTGATCAAGGTCTGACGGTGGCGGTGACCTCGACAGGCGACCCTGCGGGATCCGGGCCCGGACGGAAGTCCGTACCCGATCCGAAGCCCGATCCGACCCCGGTCGCCGAGCCGCCGGTCCCCGAGGGGCCGGTCCCCGAGGCGCCGTCGGACCCGCCCACGTCGCCCGTCGTGGTCCCTGTCGCGTCGGAGCTGACGCCGAGCCCGGTTCCGGGGCACGCCCGGCCGGGTCGTGCCCGGACGCGGCGTGCCCTGAGCCTGGTCCTGCTCGCCGGTCTCGGTTTCGCCGCGGTCGCCGCGACCCGGTCCGCGGAGCCGTCCTTCGGACTTGCCACCGCGCGGCCGGGCGAGCTCGCCGCGACCCTCGGTGCGATCGGCGCCGTCGACCGGTCCCTGGCGGCCCGGGAGCATCAGCTCCGCCAGGAGGCGGAACCGATGATGCCGCCCGTGCCGACGTCGACGCCGGCCCCGGCGGCCGGGCCGGGCGAGGTGCGTCGCGAGGCCGACCGGCTGGCGATCCTCACCGGCATCGTGCCGGTCACCGGATCGGGGCTCGAGCTGACGATCCATGATCCCCACCGCGCGGTCGACTCCTCGATCCTCGTCGACGCCCTGCAGGAGCTACGGGACGCGGGCGCCGAGGCGATCGAGATCGCCGGGGTCCGAGCGGTCGTCTCGACCTACGTGGCCGACGAGCCCGGGCGGGGGTTGGTGGTCGACGGCACGTCGATCGCGCCGCCGTACGTGCTGCGGGTGGTGGGCGACGCCCACACGCTGGACCAGGCGATGCGGATCCCCGGCGGGGTGCTCGATACGGTAGCGGCACGGGACGGGGCGCAGGCGACCGTTCGGACCTCCGAGCACATCGAGATCCGTGCGCTGCGACCCGCTCCGAGTCCTCGCTATGCCCGTCCGGCCGGATAGGGGACCCTGTCCGGGCCAGTCGAGGAACGTGGTTCCTGGTGGAGTTCGCGGCGCGGTACGGCGTCGGGCCGGGCGGCGCAGAGCGGTCCGCGGAGTGGTCAGAGCAAGGGGAGGCGATCTCCGGTGTACCCGGACGATCTGAAGTACACCCGTGAGCACGAATGGATCCGGCTCGACGGGAGCACGGCACGGGTCGGCATCACGTCCTACGCGCAGGAGGCGCTGGGCGACATCGTCTTTGTCTCTCTGCCCGACCTCGGCTCCGCGGTCCAGGCCGGTGAGTCCTTCGGAGAGGTCGAGTCGACCAAGAGCGTGTCCGAGATCTACGCGCCGATCGCCGGAGAGGTGACGGCGCGCAACGAGGCGCTTGCCGGTGCGCCGGAACTGATCAACTCTGATCCCTACGGGGAAGGCTGGCTCGTCGAGCTCACGGTCGCGGATGTCGCCGGCGTCACCGGCCTGCTGACCGCCGAAGAGTACGCGGAGCACGTGAAGGAAAACTGAGAGTATCTGGTTTGTGCCCATGGTGGGTGGTGGGCCACACCACGCCGAACAACACGGGTCGCACCCTTTTCACGACCGTGCCCGCGATGCACTAGCCTCGGAGTGCACCGGGGCACGATCGTGGACGGCCCGACCGTCGCCATGTGATCATCCTGGTGATGGGGGTGGGCTGCGGACGTCTGGCTACCACCATCGCAGTGTTGGCAGAGACGTTCCCGCCGCCCGTTCGGTGGCGGCCGAAGCGGCTGGGGTACCCCGCCCGTGCGGGATCCCGGCAGGAAGCGGACGCGACTGTGTTCTGCACGAGGTGCGGACAGCAGAACCCGTCCGACGCGCTGTACTGCGCGCGGTGCGGGTCTCCTCTGGTGCGTCCGGGTGAGCCCGTGGCGCCGGAGAGACCCGCGGAGCAGACGTCGACGCTGAACCTGGCGGCCGCGCTGTCCGGCATCGAGGGAGACCACGTCGACGAGTCGACCGAGCGGGACGCCGTCGCCGCCGTCGACGCGCTACCTCCCGGTTCGGCGTTGCTCGTCGTCAAGAGGGGGCCGAATGCGGGGAGTCGTTTTCTGCTGGATGCCGACATGACCACCGTCGGCCGCCATCCCGAGAGCGACATCTTCCTCGACGACGTGACCGTCTCCCGCCGGCATGCGGAGTTCCATCGCTCGCCGTACACCAAGGGCTTCTCGGTTCGCGACGTCGGGAGCCTGAACGGTACCTACCTCAACCGCGAGCGGATCGACTCGGCTGAGCTCACCAACGGCGACGAGGTGCAGATCGGCAAGTTCCGCCTGGTGTTCCTGACCGGCGCGAGCTACGGGGGGTCAGCGGCACGGTGACGAGGAAGGACCCACGGTGAGCGGCGGCCTCGCCGCGGCATCGCCGGCCCCGCGTTCGGGCGCAGCGCGCTCGGACCAGGCCGGACAGAACGCGAAGGTGCTCAACATCGGCCAGGTTCTCGACCGTCTGCGGGCGGACTTCGCCGACATTACCCTGTCGAAGATCCGTTATCTCGAGGCGGAGGGACTCGTCGAACCCGCCCGTACCAGCGCGAACTACCGCAAGTACTCGGTCAACGACGTCGCCCGGCTCCGTTACGTCCTGCACGCGCAGCGGGAGCGCTTTCTTCCGCTGCGCGTGATCAAGGAGGAGCTGGCGTCGCTCGACCGCGGTGAGACCCCGGTGCATCGGCCCGGACCCCGCGCGCTGCCTCCGCATCCGACCCCTACCGGCCTGGACGCGTTCCTCGGGGCGGAAAGGGTTAGGATGTCGCGCCGGGAGCTTCTCGCCGCCGCGGGGCTCGGCGACGAGGCCCTGACCGAGCTGGAACAGCACGGCCTGGTGGGTCCGATCGCGGGCGGCGGGTACTACGATTCCGACGCCCTGCTCGTCGCGCGGACCGTGGCGCTGCTGGCCGGCCACGGCGTGCAGCCCCGGCATCTGCGGGCCGCCCGCACCGTGGCCGACCGTGAGGCTGGTCTCATCGAGGCCGCCGTCGCCCCGTTGCGGGGCCAGCGCGGTGGTGAGGGCTCGGGACGGCACGCCGAGACCGCCGATGAGCTGGCGGCGTTGGTGGTCCGCTTGCACGCGGCCCTGTTGCGCTCCCGGCTGGCGGCGGGACGCTCGAGTTGAGACCGAGGTGAGGAGGCTGCCGGGGCTGCGCTCGGAGTGCCTTGCCGGACAGCCGAACCGGTGGGCGCGCTGACGCCGGACGGAAGCGGGGATACTGTCTCCCCTGTGGGGTTTTCTGGCTCCGGTCACAACATCCCGCCCCGCCCCACCTGCGAGGAGGTAGATCGGTGCATCGGCTGGACATCGTCGGCGTGCGAGTCGAGCTTCCGTCGAAGCAGCCGATCGTCCTGCTCAAGGAGGTGGGCGGTGAGCGGTATCTGCCCATCTGGGTCGGTGCTGTTGAGGCGACGGCGATCGCCTTCGCCCAGGAGGGCATCACGACGGCTCGACCTATGACCCATGACCTGATGCGGGACGTGTTGCGCGCGCTGCAGACGGATCTGACCCGGGTGACCATCACCGACCTTCAGGACGGCGTCTTCTTCGCCACGCTCGTGTTCGGCAACGGGGTGGAGGTCTCCGCCCGGCCGTCCGACGCGATCGCGTTGGCGATGCGGATGGGAGCGCCGGTCTACGGGGTCGAGGCGGTCCTGGCCGAGGCCGGGATCACCGTTCCCGAGGAACAGGAACAAGAACAGGAGAACGAGCTGGAGAAGTTCCGGGAGTTCCTTGACACGATCTCCCCGGAGGATTTCAACACTCCCGGCTTCTGAGGGTTCCCGGCTTCTGAGGGTTCCCGGCTTCTGAGGGTTCCCGGTTCCCGAGGGCTCCTGGCCCCTGAGCCTCCCAGTCCTTGGCGTGCCCGCCTGGGAGCAGGTCGGCCGTTGAGGCCTTCAGCCAGCCCTGGCCAAGGTCGGCTGTGATCCAGCGTGCGGGCAGTATCGGAGCGCACTTCCGATTTGACCGATCTGTTGAATGACGTCCGCTGGACTACAGACACGCCGGCTTAGATCATTGAAGGAACCGCGCGTCGCTCCTACGGTCGGGAGAGCCCGACCGTAGAGTTCGTGCCCCTGCCCGCGGTAGACGTGGCGGAACGGGCTCTCTCCGGCTCTGACCTTGCCGGGCTGTGGCAACGGCGTGATGCGCTCCGCCCGGGCCCGTGCCGACGGGTGGGCGGGCGGTCCCGGCTTACGGGCACAGGGGTGCCGCGTCGCGGTCTCGCAGGCCGTCGACCGGCGGCGGTCGGGGACAGGGAGTCGTGTGGTCGAGGTGATCGTGGCAGGCCGCACGACGGTGGAAACGGTTCGATCGGGCCGGGTGCCCGGGCTGGCGGCGTCGGGTGACGTCGGCGGTCGGGACGGATCCGGAACGGTCCGGAGGATGGGGCTGGCATGGCGGCGAAGTGCGTACAGGGATGATCGAACAGGGCCAGCTCTTTCCGGATGAGATTCCTGAACCGCCGGGGGACGACGTCGGGTACCGGGGGCCGACGGCCTGCGCCGCGGCGGGCATCACCTACCGCCAGCTCGACTACTGGGCTCGGACCGGTCTGGTCGTCCCCAGCGTCCGCGACGCGTCCGGTTCCGGCAGCCAACGGCTGTACTCCCTTCGTGACGTCCTGGTGCTGCGCGTGGTCCGCAAGCTACTCGAGGCCGGTGTGTCGCTGCAGAACATCCGGGTGGCGGTGGAGCATCTGCGTACCCGCGGCGTGGACGACCTGGCGCAGCTCATCCTGATCAGCGACGGCTCCACCGTGTACGAGTGCACCTCGGACGACCAGGTGATCGATCTTGTCCGGGGTGGGCAGGGCGTGTTCGCCATCGCCGTTGGCCGAGCCCTGCGCGATATGCGTGGCCAGCTGGCTGAACTGCCCTGCGAGCGGCCTGGTCATCCGCCGGCGACCCATCCCGGCGACGAGCTGGCCAGTCGTCGGACCCGGCGGAGCTCGGCCTAGCCTCCCCCCGCCTTTATTCGGTTCCAAACTGTCGGAGGTTCGTCGTACGGTCCGCCTCGTGACAGACAACCCGGCGGTCCTCACCGAGGGCCTGCAGAAGAGCTACGGCGGCAAACGAGCGCTGGTGGGCCTGGACCTGCGGGTCGATGCCGGCACCGTGCACGGCGTGCTGGGGCCCAACGGAGCCGGCAAGACGACGGCGGTACGCATCCTGTCGACCCTGCTGCGCCCGGACGGCGGCCAGGCCAGGGTCCTCGGTCTGGACGTCGTCCGGCAGGCGGACGCGCTGCGTGCCCGGATCGGTCTGACCGGTCAGTACGCGGCGGTCGACGAGCGGCTCACCGGCCTGGAGAACCTGGAGATGTTCGGGCGGCTCTACCGGCTGCGCAGCCGCGTCGCGCGGGCCCGCGCGGTCGAGTTGCTCGAGCGGTTCGAGCTCGCCGAGTCGGCCGGTCGGCAGGCGCGTACCTACTCGGGCGGGATGCGGCGGCGGCTCGATCTCGCGGCCAGCCTGATCATCAACCCGGCGGTGCTGTTCCTCGATGAGCCGACCACCGGACTGGATCCCCGCAGCCGTTCGGCGATGTGGAGGGTGATCGCCGATCTGGTGCGGGACGGCACGACGGTCCTGCTCACGACGCAGTACCTGGAGGAGGCCGACCGGCCGGCCCACCGGATCTCGGTGGTTGACGGCGGCCGGGTCATTGCGCGGGGTACCCCGAACGAGCTGAAGTCGCAGGTCGGTGGCGACCGGCTGGACATCGTCGTCGGTGGTGACGCTGCCGAGGATGCCCAGGCCGCCCGGGCGGTGCTTGCCCGGTTCGGATCCGGCGCGGCGACGGCCGACGGGGAAACGCGCCGGGTCAGTGTGCCGGTACCGGGCGCGAGCGTGCTGTCCGACGTGGTCCGGGGTCTCGACGAGCTGGGGGTGCCGATCTCCGACGTCGCCCTGCACCGGCCGTCGCTGGACGACGTCTTCCTCGCCATGACCGGGCGCGCTCCGGCCGGCAGCGAGGTGCCGCCCGCACGCGCGGGCGGCGACGGCCGTGGCGACACCGACACCCCTGATGACCGGGGCGACAAGGACGATGACAAGGACATGGTGACCATATGAGCACCCTCGAGGCTGACTCCAGCGGGGCGCGGGCAGCTGTCGTGGGCCGTTGCCGACGCGTGGGTGATGTGCCGGCGCAATCTGATCCAGACCTGGCGGATACCCGAGCTCGTCATCTTCGCGACCATTCAGCCGGTCATGTTCGTCCTGCTGTTCACCTATGTCTTCGGTGGCGCGATCAACGTGGGTGACGGGGTCAAGTACGTGGACTACCTGATGCCGGGCATCTTCCTGCAGACGGTGATCTTCGGGTCGATGCTGACCGGCGTGGGGCTGGCGGAGGACCGTCAGCGGGGTTTGATCGACCGGTTCCGTTCCCTTCCCATGAGCAGGTCGGCGCTGCTCACCGGCCGTACCCTGGCCGATCTCGCCCGCAACGTCTTCATCGTCGTAGTGATGCTTCCGGTGGGCCTGGCCGTGGGATTCCGGTTCGGGGAGACCACGGTGCCGGCGGTGCTGGCCGGGTTCGGGCTGATGCTGTTGTTCTCGTACGCCTTCTTCTGGCTGTCCGCCGTCATCGGGCTGTCGGTGAGTAGCGCGGAGGCGGCGCAGTCGGCGGGATTCATCTGGATTTTCCCGCTGGTCTTCGCCAGCTCGGCCTTCGCCCGGGTGGAGACCATGCCGGGCTGGCTGCAGGCGTTCGCCCAGCATCAGCCGGTGACGGTGACCGTCGACGCCGTGCGGGCGTTGTTCCTCGGCGGTCGGATCGTCTCCGTTCTCCTGCAGTCCCTCGCCTGGTGTCTGGGCCTGCTGGTGGTGTTCGGGCCGTTCGCCGCCGGCCGCGGGCCGCACCGAGCGTCGCCGAGGCGCGGCTCATGGTCAGGTGCGGCCCTCGGTCTCCTGGGCGTTGCCCAGCGTCGCCTCGTAGGCGAGCCATTCGGCCCGCAGGACCGGCCAGCCGTCGGCGCGCAGCAGGTCCACCACGGCGGGGTCGTCGTCGACCACGACGGCGACCCGACGGCCGGCGCCGAGCTCGCGAAGTTCGGCGCGTTTGAACACCCGAGCCGGCGGACGGTCGGCGTCCGGACGCATCCGCAGCTCACCCGGCGGCAGATCCTGCTCGGTCAGCCAGCGCCGCGTCGCCTCTCTGGAACGCTCCGGCCGGTCAGCCGTACCACCTCGTGGTCCCGAGCCAGCTTGCGGGCTAGTTCCACCCCTTCGGCCAAGGGGGGATCGGCGGGCGCCGCTGCGAAGAACGCCTCCCAGTCACTGGGACTGGCGCGCAGGAAGCGCAACCGGTGTCGGACGTCGGCCACCACCCCGTCGACGTCAATGACGGCGAGCGGTCGCTGTTTCGCCGCCGCCGTACCCGCCGTCTCCGTGAGGCCCGCCGTGTCAGCCGTGTCAGCCGCGTCCGTCACCGACGTTCCTTTTCCACCTGCTCATCGCCGACCTTCGCCCCTTCGATCGGTGCGCTGGCTTACCTGACCGGGACGGTTGCCCCGACGGATCATTGAACACGCGCGGCGCCGTTGATTTGGTGCCGGTCGAGGGGTAGCCCGCTCCGGTGGTCCCGGCGTCGCCGTCGTCCGGAACGGCCAGGCTGCGGGTGGTTGTACCGATAACGTCGCCGATGTCGTCGCATGCTTTCGTCCGGCGAGGTCCCCGTGCCCAGACCGTCGCGCCGGCAGGACAGTTCGGCCGGTCGGCGCGTTCTGGGATGTTTGCTCCGTCGGACGTGTCATGGTCGTCGGGGGGCTCGACGCCGAGCACGGCAACACACAGTGTGGGGAGGTCAACGTGTCGGGTACCCGGCGGGCGCGCACGCTCGTGGCCGGTATCCAGTCCTCGCTGGGGGCGGCACTGGCGCTCGCCGATCGGCTGGATGAGCAGGCGGACCGGATCGAGGCCGAAGCGGGTTCCGGTGTCGCCGGGAAGGCTGATGGCCTCGGTGAGTCCGGTGCGGGGCGGCTCGACGTCGCCGGGGAGCTCGCCCGGGCCGCCGTGATCGCCCGTTCCCGGGCGCGTGGATTCGCCGGCGCGTCCTGGGCGGCGCCCGACTGGCGGCACGGCCCCTTCGGCGTCGCCCCGGTCGGCGACCGGGCTCGTTTCCGGCCCGCTCTGTGGCAGGTCGGCCAGGTCATCGTGCCGCCCGACGATCCCACGGCGCAGCACCGGACGGTGCCACTGGCCATCCCGCTGCTGGACGGCCTGAACCTGCGGATCGAGACGACCCGGTCCCGCCGGCCCGCCGCGGTCGACCTCGTGCGTGGCCTGCTGACCCGCGTCCTCGCCGCGGCGCCGGCCGGGCGGGTCCGACTCGTCGTCTATGACCCCCACGAGCTCGGTGCCGGGCTCGCTGGCTTTGCGCCGCTGCGTGCCGCCGGTGTGGCCACTCCCACGCTCACGACGCGGGCCCGGCTCGAGGAGGTCCTCGCGGAGCTGTCGGCGGAGGTGGTAAGGATCACTGTGGACCGGCTCGGTGGCCGGTTCGACTCGTTGCGGGAGCGGGAGGATGCCGGGCTTCCGCGTTCGGAGCCCTGGCGCGTCCTGGTGCTGCTCGGTGAGCCCCGGCTGCACGACGAGGGCGCGCGGGCGCTCGCCGCCATCGCGGCCCAGGGCCCGTCCTGCGGGGTGGTGGTGATCTCCATCGTGGAGGTCCGGCCGTCCGGTGCGGAGCCGGTCCTGGGCGGCTCGCGGGACGATCCCGATGAGGTGACGCCGCTGGATCCCGACGTCATCGGCCTGGAACCCGACGAGGACGAGGACTCGGTGACGGAACCCTTGCCGAGGTCGGTGGTGTTCACCGCGGTCGAGCTCCTCGCCGATCGGCCGGGATGGCGCCGGGTCGCCGCGGGAGGCTGGCGCACATCGCTGACCGGTCTGTTGCGGGTCGAGCTGGACCCGCCGCCGCACTCCATGCTGGTCGCCGCGGTCACGGCTCAGGTCGCCGCGGCGGCCACCCGGGAGGCCGCCCGGCCGCCCGCCATCAGCGACATGCTGCCCCGCGGCCTGTGGGAGTTCGACAGCGCCGCCGGGGTGGGTGTTGAGGTGGCGCAGGGCCCCGACGGGCCGGTGGGGTTCACCTTCGACGACGACACCGTGCACGCCCTCGTCGGCGGCCAGGCCGGGTCGGGCAAGTCGACGCTGCTCCTCGACGTGATCTACGGGATCGCCGCGCGTTACGGGCCCGACCAGGTCCGCTTCCATCTGCTCGACTTCAAGGAGGGGCTGGAGTTCGCCCAGTTCGCCGCCGGTCCGACGGACCCGTTCTACCTGCCGCACGCCGATACCGTCGGCATCGAGAGCGACCGCGAGTTCGGCGTCGCGGTGCTGCGGGCGGTTCGTGAACAGATGCGCCGCCGCGCCGTGGCGATGCGTGCGGTCGGCGCCCGCGACCTGCGAGGCCTGCGGGCGGCCGACCGGAGCTCGCCCTGGCCGCGGATCATCGTCGTGGTCGACGAGTTCCAGGTGATGCTCACCCCGATGGACTCGGTGGCGCGGGAGGCCGTCGCGCACCTGGAGGTCCTGGCCCGCCAGGGCCGCGCCTACGGGGTCCATTTGCTGCTCGCCAGCCAGACGCTGTCCGGTATCGACGCGCTCGACGCCACCGCCGGCAAGCGTGGTTCGATCTTCGGGCAGTTCGCGTTGCGCGTGGCGCTGCGTACCTCGATCTCGGAGTCGCGGGTCCTGCTGTCCACGGCGAACGAGGCGGCCGGCGCGCTCTCGGGCGTCGGCGAGGCTATCGTCAATCGGCGCAACGGCCATCCTGCGGGCAACGAACTCGTCCGGGTCGCCTTCCCGGATCCGGCGGCGATAGGCGTGCTGCGTGGGCGGCTGGCGGCCACGACCGCGCGCAGTGTGCCGAAGGCAAGGCCCCCGCGGGTCTTCGCTGGTCACGCCCCCGCGGTTCTTGACGACAACCCGATCTACCAGGCGTTGGACGGGCGTCCGGCGCCGACGGCCGTCGAGGCGGCTGCGGCCGAAGCGATCCTCGGCGGCGGTGGCGAGGGCGGTGGCGAAACCGGTCCGAGCCTGCTGCCGGGCAGTGTGTCGCCGGGTCGTGCCCCCGGCTCCGGGGACGGCTCCGAGAACGATGTCGATCCCCTCGCGCTGGTCGGCGTGCCTCTGGACCTCGAGCCGCCCGCGGTCGGGGTACGGCTCGCCGCGTTGCCCGGCCGGCATCTCGCCGTGCTCGGTCCGCTGCGTCGGGAGGCGGTCGGCATCCTGCAGGCGGCGGCGGCCAGCGTCGCCGCGCAGGTCCCGGCCGGTGGACTCGTGGTCGAGATCATCGCCGCGGAGCCGATGGCGCTTGCCGCCGCGGAGGTGCTCGCGGCGCGTGTGCGCCGGGCCGGGCATCCCGTTCGGGTCGCCGATGTCACCGGCCTGCGGTCGGTGTTGGCCGGTGCCGCCGACGAGACCCGTGCCCGGGAGGAGTCCGCACTCACCGGCAGCGTGGGCCCGGTCGCGCCGCCGCTGCGGCTCATCGTCGTCTTTGCGATGGACGCCGGCCGGGCCGGGCTGGAGGCGCGTGACCCGGTGACCCGTCGCACCGGACTGGACGACCTGCGCACGCTCACCCGCCGGGGACCGGCGCAGCGCGTGCACCTGCTGGGCTGGTGGCGGGGAGTGTCCCGGCTGGCTGAGGACCTCGGTCCGGGTAACCGGGACGACATCGCCGCGTGGATGGCGGCCGGGGTACCCGGCAGCGACCTGTTCGTCCTGGCCGGACACCGGTCGGTGGCCGGTGGGACCATGCCGAATCGGGCGGTCCTGTTCGACCGGCACGTCCAGGCCGAACCGCGCACCGTGGTGCCGTTCGCGCCGTTGGATCAGGGGTAGCCCGATGTGGACCGACGACGGGGCGGGAACCGACGGCGACGTGGCGGGTGTCGGCGAGGTGGGGATCGACGGCCGAGCAGGCGCCGGGAAAGGACGGAACGGGATCGTGGCTGGATTTGTGCCGGTGGATGCCTCCGATCTCGCCGACCTGTTCGGCGACCCGGACCTTGGTGATCCGGATCTCGCCGACCCGGATCTCGACGACCCGGCCAAGGCGGCGATGCAGTACCGGCGCCTGCTCGGTGCGTCCGACGAGGCCCGGGCCCGGGCCGGCCGCGACGCCCGCGACCGGCGTCAGGG
>NZ_CDWTNB010000051.1:0-23014 GCF_977947065.1 Frankia sp. CgJB1 | reverse complement strand
GCCCGGCTCGGCGCGCCCGACGTGCGCCGGCTGGGCCGGACCGACCACCGCGCCCCGGCGGCGACCGGCGGGCCGTCCTGAAGGCTCGGCCAACCCGATCCGCGGCCCCGCCCAGGCATTTCGGTGCTGCGGTCCGCGCAACGACGTCATCCGTAGACCTCCAACAGGCGCAGCCAGACCTCGCTGACTGTCGGGAACGACGGGACCGCGTGCCACAGCCGCTCCAACGGCACCTCTCCGACGATCGCGATCGTGGCCGCGTGCACCATCTCCTGGGTGTCCGGACCGGTGAAGGTCGCTCCCACGAGCACCCGGCGGGTCTCGTCCACGACGATCTTCGACGTGCCCGTGATCTCCTCCCCCCGCACCGACGCGCCGGCCACCGAGCCGGTCGGCACGCTCACGGCCCGCACGGCGATCCCGGCCTCCCGCGCGGCCCGCTCGGTCAGTCCGACCGCGCTGACCTGTGGATCGGTGAAGGTCACCCGCGGGACGGCCGCCGGGTCGGCCAGGTCGCGCACGGGAGCGCCGGCGAGGTCCCGGCGGCCGGTGATGACGTCGGCCGCCAGCCGGGCCTGGTACTTGCCCATGTGGGTGAGCAGCGTGCGGCCGCAGACGTCGCCGACCGCGTAGAGCCAGTCCCCCGCCACGCCGACCGCGCGGAGCCGGTCGTCGACCTCGATGAACCGCCCGGGTTGCAGGCCCACGGTCTCCAGGCCCAGGTCGCCGGTCGCCGGGGTGCGCCCGACGGCGACCAGGATCTCGTCGGCGACCACGGCATCGCGGCGCGGCCGCCGCTCACCCGGCTCGGCCGGCTCAGCCGGATCCGCCGGCTCAGCCGGATCCGCCGACTCACTCGGCTCAGCCGGATCCGCCGACTCCACCGTGACGGTCACCGGCCCGGCCGAGCCGTCCGGTCCCGTCCGGGCCCGGCGGACCTCGACCGCCCGGCTTCCGAGCCGCACCGTGATGCCGGCCGCCTCGAAGGCGGCCCGCAGCTGCTCGCTGACGAACTCCTCCTCCCGGACGAGCAGCCGGGGCGATCCCTCGATCAAGGTCACCTCCGCGCTACCGAGCCGGCGGAAGGCCTGGGCGAGTTCCACCCCCACGGCGCCGCCGCCGAGCACCACGAGGCGGTGCGGGACCTTCCGCGCGCCGGTCGCGGTCCGGTTGTCCCACGGTTCGGCGTCGGCGAGACCGGGGATCGGTGGAACAGCGGCCCGCGTCCCGGTGGCCACAACCACGGCTCGGGATGCGGTCAGCACCCGGCGGGTGCCGTCCAGCAGCGTCACCGCGACCCGGCCGGCGGGCCCCACCAGGCGCCCGGTCCCGCGCACCAGCTCGACGCCCTTGTCGACCAGCCAGGGCACCTGGGAGGAATCGGAGTAGTCGCCCACCATCCGGTCTCGCCGGGCGAACGCCGCGGCGGCGTCGACGGGTCCGGTGACCGTCGACGCCGCGCCGGGAACGCGGCGGGCCGCCGCCAGCACCTCCCCCGGCCGCAGGAGAGTCTTGCTCGGGATACAGCCCCAGTAGCTGCACTCCCCGCCGACGAGCTCGCGTTCGACGACGATGACGGACAGACCCGCGTCGGCACAGCGGCCGGCGACGTTCTCGCCCGCGGGCCCGGCGCCGAGCACAATCACGTCCGCGTCGGCATCCATGGCCGCCTCCCCTGCCCTGCCCGGCTCGCTCACAAGCCCTCCGTCGTTGCTCGTTAGAATCTGCCGCTCGCTCCACGCCAACCGAAGATCATCGAGAACTTTCGGGGTCCCGCCCGGCTCGCCAACTGATCCAACTGATCCAGACGGCACGGACGGCACGTGACCGGGCCGGCGCCGGCTCGGAGACGAGAAGCACGTGCACCACGGACGGGGAAGCACGGATGCAGCACGGAGAATGGCGTCAGGAGCGCCAGGCCGGGCCCGTCCCGGCGACACGCCGGAGCGGGCCATCGAGACGAACCAGCGGAGAGATGAAGATGCAGCTCGGGATGATCGGACTCGGCCGGATGGGTGCCAACCTGGTGCGCCGGCTGATCCGCGGTGGTCACGAATGCGTGGTCTACGACGTCAACCCCGAGGCCGTCAAGGCCCTGGCGGCGGAGGGCGCCACGGAGACGCGGAGCCTCGCCGAGTTCGCCGCAACCCTGCGTCCGCCCCGGGCTGCCTGGATCATGGTGCCCGCCGGGCTGACCGGTGAGACCGTCTCGGCCCTGGCCGAGCACTTCGCGCCGGACGACGTGATCATCGACGGCGGCAACTCCTACTACCGGGATGACATCCTGCGTGCCGCGTCGCTCGTCGAGCGGGGCATCCACTACGTCGACGTCGGCACCTCCGGGGGCGTGTTCGGGCTGGAACGCGGCTTCTGTCTGATGATCGGCGGCGAACCGGGGGTCGTGGCCCGCCTAGAGCCGCTGTTCGAGACGATCGCACCCGGCGTCGGCACCATCCCGCGGACCCCGGGCCGGACCGGCGAGATCACCCAGGCCGAGAAGGGATACCTGTACTGCGGCCCGAACGGCGCCGGTCACTTCGTCAAGATGGTGCACAACGGCATCGAGTACGGCTCGATGGCCGCCTTCGCCGAGGGGTTCGCGGTGCTCGACAAGGCGAACATCGGCACGACGTCCGCCGAGCACAACGCCGAGACCGCCCCGCTGGGCAACCCGGAGTACTACCAGTACGACCTCGACACCACCGCGATCGCCGAGGTGTGGCGGCGGGGCAGCGTGGTTAGTTCCTGGCTGCTCGACCTCACCGCCGCCGCGCTGCAGGAGGATCCCGGACTCACCGAGTTCAGCGGCCGGGTGTCCGACTCCGGGGAAGGACGTTGGACGGTACTGGCCGCCGTGGAGGAGGGCGTTCCCGCCCATGTGCTGACAGCGTCCCTCTACGAGCGGTTCAGCTCGCGCGGGGAGGGCCTGTTCGCCGACAAGCTGTTGTCGGCGATGCGCAAGCAGTTCGGTGGGCACGCGGAGAAGCCAGCCGGCTGAGCCTCGCCGGCTTCCTTGCCTGTCCAGAGGCTTTTGTGTCTGATTTATCCCTCTGGATAGGCAAGGAAAGGGCTCAGGGGCGGGCGTTGTCGGCGCCGAGGTCCGCCGCGTCTCCCATAACGATCATAGGATGGGCCATCGGGGTCAGCCAACGGAGAACGACCACGAGGGCGTCCTGTTCCACCGCGATGCAGCCCCGCGTCGGCGATCTGTGGTCGACATGCAGCCAGATGTCCCCGCCGATCTGCGGGCCCAGCGGACGGGTCGGGTCCGACGGCGGATGCCCGGGCAGTCGGTTGTAGTCGATGGCGACCACGTAGTTGAACGCGTCGGGCATCAGCTCGCCCCGCGGACCCGTCGCCCGGTAGAACGACGGGCGATACTCGTAGGCCAGACCGGTGCCCGGATCGGCCAGCTTGCCACCGGCGGCGGTGAGACTGAACACGCCGATCGGGCTGCGCAGATCGCCCTCCCGATGGTCATACGTCCAGCCGTCGGCGCCGTTGCGGCCGATCAGCGGGGCGCCGTAGGTCTCCCAGGCGGAGCCGGGATCGGCTCGTTCCCACAGCGTCACGTTGTTGGTGTTCGCGTTCCGGTCGATGCCGCTCACCACGATCACCTGCCGGGCGGCCTGCGGGATCTTCGTCATCATCACCGGTCCGACCCCGGGGATCGCCGTGAGGTCGGAGGCGGGCCCCGCCCTACCGTCCGCGCCGGTGCCGGCCGCCCGGCTGGTCCTCACCGGCCCACCCACTCCCGCCGGGCGTGCTTCGGAGGTGGGATCGAGCCCGGATGTGCGTCCGAGCTGGGGCGCGCCCCTGGGCCCGGACGGTACGGACACCGACAGGTCATGCGAGGAGCCCGGGTCCGAGCCGGGACTGCTGAGATGAAGTGCACTGGCCGCCCCCACGGCCAACGTCACACCCACCGCGGCGGCACCGACCGCGACCGATCGACCCCGCGGGGGGCTCGTACGCGTCTCGGTCCGGCGGCGATTCCTGCGATGATCGGCCATGCCTCCGACTTCCGGGACGACGCCACGGGCGGGGCGGCGACGCACTGTTGACCTCTGCCACCCCCGGCGGCCGCCACGCCCGCGCCATCCGGCTGCGGCCATAATGCACCGGCGATGACAATACGTATCATTCGCGCCGACCTGGCGAGGTAGCCCAGCCCGGCGAGGTACCCCGACTCGGGGAGGTATCCCGGAGCAGCCGCCGGTGCGTCGGCCCACGACACCCGCAGACCGCGATCACGACGACGGGAGTCCATGCGCCCGGGACCGTGACGATCGGAGACAACCGTCCATGCCTCCATGTTCGACCCTCACTCCTCCCCGATCTCAGAATTCAAGTACTTCGAGCAATGATGGACACGATCCGGATCCAATGCCCAGCGGAGGGTGATAGATTGCCACATCGGCATCGATGATCAGAAGTATGTTCACGGAGAGACGAGACGAAGACCACGAGGAGCCCGGCATGGTGGTACGGACGGCCGGCGGCCGTTCCCGGCGCAGCCGGCACGAATAGGCCCCTCCGATCGTGCTCGCCGGTTTCCGGTTCCACCGCATCCTCACCGCCCCTCGGCGACCCGACACACCCGACCGGCCCGATCCCGTACCGGCCGCGCTCTTCGCCGCCCTCGTCGGCGCGCACGCGCAGTTGACCTCGCTCGGGCCCGGCCACGAACCCACCGTCTCCGGTGCGTCCACTCGCGGCGGCCCGTACCCGGTGCCGGGAGCAGCCCGGCCGGGAATCGCCGTCGCCTGGCTACGGGGCCCGGGTGAGGCGCACATCCGGTTCCTCGCCGGCGGCCGCCCCTTCTTCCCGGCGGGCCCGACCACGACAGACCCGACCGCGGCGGCCATGTCGACACCGGCCACGTCGCTCGCAACAGCCACGTCGACACCAGCCGCAACCGCGGTTCCGCTGCTGTACCCGCCGGGATCGACAGCGGTGGCGCTGCCACCGGACGCCGTACCCGCCCAGCTCGCAGGCTTCCCCTACTGGCTGCGGTGCGAAGGCCTCCCGGATGCCCTGTGGGCCGCCGATCCCGGCACCGACGTCCGGCCCGCCGGACACCCGCCGCGGATCGTTCGACGACTACGCCGCGCATCTCGTCGGCCCGTTCGCCTGGCTTGTGCTCGCGTGGCCGGTGCCCCCCGAACATCTCGCCGAGGAACAGGCGGATCTCTCGCGATCGATTCCCGTGCTGCGCCGGCGGGAGAACGACCAGGGCGCCCGGCTCGACCTGGAGCGCGCGGAGGCCCGCTACCGGGAACTGGGCCGGGGCGCGTCGAGCGGCATGTGGGACGTGGAGATCCTGGTCGGTGGGGTGACCCCGGCCGGCGCGGTCCCGCTGGCCGCCCTGCTGTGCAGCTCCAGCGATCTCGACCGGCTGCCCTACACGTTGAGTCCGACCGGCCCGGTCACCTCGTTCGCGGGGGCCCTCGGCGGGGTCGGAGCCGGAGCCGGGGTCGGAGCCGGAACCGGAACCGGCGGGCTGGCCGGCTCGCCGCGGCCCTCGCCGCGAGCGAGCGCGGAGCTGCTGGCGGCGCTGGCTCGGCCGCCCGGCCGTGAGCTGCCGGGTATCACCCTGATCACACCGCACGCCTTCGACGTGACGCCCGAGGGTCCGAACCGGTCCGGTCCCGCGGACCCCCGGGGAACGCCCGGCGCCGTTCGGCTCGGCGACGTGCTCGACGCCGGCTGGATGCCGGCCGGCACGTTCTCGGTTCCCCGCGCGACGCTCAACCGGCACGCCTTCGTCTGCGGCGCCACCGGATCCGGGAAGTCACAGACCGTGCGGTCGCTGCTGGAGTCGTTGACCCGTGCTCCGGCGCCCGTTCCGTGGCTGGTCCTGGAGCCGGCCAAGGCCGAGTACGCCCGGATGGCCGGGCGGCTCGCCGGCCTCGCCGAGGTGCTCGTCATCAGGCCGGGCCGGCTCGACGCTCCACCGGCGTCGCTGAACCCGCTGGAACCCGAGCCCGGCTTTCCCTTGCAGAGCCACATCGATCTCGTCCGGGCCCTGTTCCTGGCGGCGTTCGAGGCGCACGAGCCGTTCCCCCAGGTGCTCGCCCGCGCGCTGACGGTCTCTTACCAAGACCTGGGATGGAACCTGGTGCTGGACCGGCCGGAGCCCGCGCACCGGCCCAGATTCCGGGTGGCCGGGCCGAAGGAGGACCCGAAGGTCGACGTGCGCAGGCGATATCCGACCCTCGGGGACCTGCAGCGGACCGCGACGAGGGTGGTCGAGAATATCGGCCACGGCGCGGAGGTCACGGCGGACGTCCGGGGCTTTGTCGACGTGCGCATCGGCAGCCTGCGGGAGGGTTCTCCCGGTCGGTTCTTCGAGGGCGGGCATCCGATCGACATCGGCGCCCTGCTGGCGCGCAACGTCGTCTTCGAGCTGGAGGACATCACCAGCGACCAGGACAAGGCGTTCCTGCTCGGCGCCGTCCTGATCCGCGTCGTGGAGCATCTGCGGGTCCGGTACGGCAGCGCGGGCGCGGGCGGACTGCGCCACGTCCTGGTCCTCGAGGAGGCCCACCGGCTGCTCAAGAACGTCACCGACGGCCCGGCCGCGGCCGCCGTCGACCTGTTCGCCTCGCTGCTCGCGGAGATCCGCGCCTACGGCGAGGGGCTCATTGTCGTGGAACAGATCCCAGCGAAAATCCTTCCCGACGTTATCAAGAACACCGCGCTGAAGGTGATGCACCGGCTCCCGGCCGCCGACGACCGGGAAGCCGTCGGCGCGACAATGAACCTGCGCGACGACCAGTCCGAGCTGGTCGTGGCGCTGCCGGCGGGGGTGGCGGCGGTGAGCGCGGACGGCATGGACCGTCCCGTGCTGGCCCGGATGGTCGCCGGAGACGACCGGGAAAGCGCGCGCCTCGCGCGCTACGACCAGGGGCCCCTGGCCAGATGGCGCAGCCTCGGCTGCGGCGCGGCCTGCGTCGCCGGTCCCGCCTGCACCCTGGAGGAGACGGAGACGTCCGCCCTCGCGGCCCGCGATCCCCTGCTGGTGGTGTGGGTCGAGGCGGTGGCCGCGCACCAGGTCATGGGCTTCACCCATCTGCTCGAGATCGCGCCGTTCGCTCCGGCGGAACCCCTGCGGACCACCCTCGCTGCGTTGCCGGGTCGCATCCTCGACTGCGCGCTCGCCCATGCCGCCGACCGGGCGACGGACGCCCGCGCCGCCGCGCTGCGCCCCTTCGTCGACCCCGACGACTTCACCACCGCCCTGCTCGCGACGCTGCGCCGGCTCCTCGGCCTGCCGCCGTCCCCGGCGGACGTGGCAGACGTGGCAGACGCGGCGAACACCGTCGACTCCCGGCACCTGACCGCGGGCGTGTACCGCTGGCAGGACGTCCGGCAGGCACTGATCGACGCGGTGCGCCGGCGGGGGGCCGACGCGGGCCCGCATCCGCTCACCGCGGCCTGGCGCGAGCGCGGTCTGACCCTGCCGGGCAAGACCGTGGGCGAACAGCTCACCCGGATGAAGAACAGTGCCCTCTACGCTCCGGGCCGGGAGAGGGTCAACATCGGTGATCCGGCGGTCAGCGGCCTCACCGCGGCGGTCCGGGAACTCACCGGCGCGGCGGATGCCGCCTCGCTGTCGGACGCACTCCACCAGGCATGCACCGGCGACGGACTGGCCGAGCTGGCCACTCAGATCTCCGACCTCGTCGGCCCCGCGCCGAGCGGACCGGGGAGCGCCCCACCGGAGTCCACCGCGGCAGCCATCGCCCCCGGCCCGCCCATCGGGACGGCACCCGCGTTCGGGACAGCGCAGGCGTTCGGGACAGCGCAGGACTGAGCGCCCGGGCCCGTCGACCGTCGGGGCGCTACGGCAGGGCCTGCATGCACGGCGGAATGCGACATAGTGGACACCATACGCCATAATGGCCACGTAACGCCCCGATATCGACACCGGGCGTGCCGAGATCGTTTCCAGGTGCACAATGATCGGGAGCGGGGAGTCGCGGCATGGTGGGCGGCGACACGGTGGGCGGCAACACAGGAGCAGGCGAGTGGGACGGCGGAGGGTCGGCGATGGGGGTGGGCACGCTGACCACGGCTGAGGCCCGACTGATCCAGGGGCTCTTCGTTCCACGGGAGCGTTGGGGCTGGAAGTTCGTCGACACCGGTCCATCGACCCCGAGCCCGCTCGCCGACCGTCAACCGGCCTGGCAGGAGCCCGAACCGCCCGATCTGACCGCGCTCACGGCCCGGCGAAACCATGCCGTCCGCGCCCTGCTGACCCGGCTCGTCCTGCCGATGGCCTTCGTGGTGTTCGGCACGCTGCTCGCGGGCGAGGGGGGGTTCTTCTTCGTCCCGGCGGGACTCGCGCTCGCCGTGGTCGCGTGCCTGCCTCCGTTGGTCCTGCACTGCCGGCTGGGCCGGACGCCATCCCGGACCGCGTCGGCCCGGGCCGACGGGTACACCCGCTACCTACAGGCGTTGACGTCCTGGCAGACCGAGGTCGACGCGCACGACCGGGCCGAGTTGCAACGCCGGGAGGCCACCGCCGTCTTCTATCCCGTCTCGGCCCCCGCGGCGACCCCCAGGATCGACGTGTTCGGCGGAACCGGCGACGGATGGGCGAGCCTGCTGGCCACCGCGGGCTGCTCGGTGCTCACCGGCGGCACCGGCATCCTGCTCGTCGATCTCAGCGAGCGGACGGTGGGCGGGGGGTTGGCGCGCCTCGCCGGCCAGGCGCGCTGGCCGGTGGAGTCCTGGGACCTGCCCCGCCAGCTCGACGAGGTGGCACTCCTCGACGGCTTCGGGCCGCGGGAGGCCGGCGAGCTCGTCGCCGACGCGTTCGGCCTGTCCCAGGAGAGCGGCGATGATCCGCACCGACGCGCCCTGCACGCGGATCTGGTCACCACCGTCGCCGTCGTTCTGTACGAACGGCTCAGCATTCGCCGTCTCGCCGAGGGCCTGCGCGTCCTCGAAGGTCTCGACGACGGCAGCGCGGCCATATCGCTGTCGACGGCCGAGGCCGGGGAGCTCACCGCGCACATGGACGCGTTCGGCCGCGGCGACCGGATCGCCGATGAGCTGCGCTACCTGCGTTCCTCGCTGGAGGCGCTCAGCCCGCCACCACCAGCCACGGCCGCAACGGCACCGGCCGCGACGGTCGAGGCCCACATGTTGACGGCCGCAGCCGGTAGGTCGACGACCAGGGTGCCGACGACCAGGGCAGACAGTGTGCCCCGTCCGCTGGCGGCCTGGTGGCCGGTACCCGGGCTGCGGGTTCTCGCCACGTCGAGCCGGGACTCGTCCGCCCACCGCAAGGAACTCGCGGACCGGCTCCTCGTCCAGACCGTGCTCCACCAGCTCCGTCGCCGCCAGCGGGGCGGGCCGACCAGCCGGGACATGCTGGTTGTCGCCGGGGCGGACCATCTCGGCCGAGCGGTCCTGACCGGGCTGACCCGCCACGCCGAGCTCGCCGGGGTGCGGCTCGTGCTGCTCTTCGAACGGCTCGCCGACGACGCCGAACGGGTGCTGGGCAGCCAGGGGGGCTCGACTATCATCATGCGATTGGGAAACGGTAAGGACGCCGCGACCGCGGCGGAGTTCATCGGGCGTGGTTACCGCTTCGTCATGTCTCAGGTGACGGCCCAGGTGGGGCGCAGTTTCACGGCCGGCGACAGCGACAGCGTCGGTGACCAGGACGGCACCTCGGAGACGGCCGGCACCAGCGGCGGAACCGGCCGGACCTACGACGGCACCCGGCTGCTGCCCTGGTTGCAGAACACGTCGAAGAACGCCGGATGGCAAGAGTCGGTGACGACGTCGCGATCGCAGACCTGGCAGCGCACGACAAACTCGTCGGTGAGCGACTCGACGACCGACGGCACGACCTCCCAGCGGGTCTACGAGTTCACCGTGGAGCCGACCACCGTCCAGACCCTGCCGGCGACCGCATTCCTGCTGGTCAACCCGGTCGATGGGGCGGGACGGGTGGCGCCGGGGGACTGCAATCCGGGCACCGTCCTGCTGCCCGGGGTCTCCCCGGCCGACCGCTGGTCCGTACCCGACGCGGCCGCCGCGCCCCTGGCAGGTCACCACGCCGGAACCGCCGGAGCCGGGATGATCCAGTCCGGCGCGGGCCAGGCTGGTACTGATCATGCCGGTCTGGCGCGGACCGGCGCGGAGGAACGGCGTCGGATCGAGCCCGCCCCGCCCGTCGGGTTTCCGGGCATCGGCCAGCAACCGCCGGCCGACGAGGAGGTCTACCGGCTCGTCCCGCCCAAGACACGTCCCAGCGGCTCCGGCGGCTCCGGGGGTCAGAGCACTCACCCGGGGACGCGGGGATGGGTTCCCGGCGTCGGGGACCACCACCCGGGGCATGGCTGACCCGGGCCGGAACGCGGCCGTCAGGAAGGAGACAGCCGAAAATTATCCACAGCCCGAAAAAGGTTCTGGCCCAACGGACAGACAACCTCCATCGTCTTCTCATGGCCCATAACCCTGGCCGACTCTCCTGGCAGGAGATCGCCACCATGCAGGCCGGCGTGATCACGATGCGCGATGCGATCAACGCCGGCATCACCCGCGACGAGATCCGCCGACGGTTGAACGACGGCCGCTGGCAGCAACCCTTCCGCGGCGTGCTGATCACGGCCGCCGCACCCGTGACGAGGATGCAGGAGCTGTGGGGGCCCTGCAGGCCGTCGGCCCGGACGCGGTGCTCGCGGGCGCCTGCGCGGCGGGGCTCGCGGGTCTGGACGGTTACGACACCGGCCCGGTGACGGTTCTCCTGCCCACCGACCGCCGGATCGCCGCGCCGCCGGGCGTGCTTCTGCGGCACAGCGCTCGGCTCGACATCACCGAGATCGATCCCCTCCGCCTGCCCCGGCGGACGGCCCCCGCCCGGTCCGTCATCGACATGGCCGAGTGGGCGTCTACCCGCGCGGACGCGCAGAGCCTGCTCGTCGACGCCGTCCGCCGGCGTTTCGTCACCGTCGCGAGCCTGCGGACCGCGCTGGCCCGGCGTGGTCCGATCAGCCGCCGGACGCTGATCACCGAGACGTTGGACGACCTGGGCCGGGACGCGCCGCACCTCACCGAGATCATGTACCGCCGCATCGAGGCGCAGTGGGGATTGCCGGCGGGGACCCCGAGTGTCGACGGGCCCGCGGACGAGCCGATGGCGCGCCTCGACGTCTGGTACGAGCCGTGGCGCGTGCGGGTGGAGATCCAGGCGACGGTCCCCCGGCCGACGGTCGTCGCCGAGCCGACGGGCCAGCTTCTCATCCGTCTGCCGGCACGCCTGGCGCGGGACGCCCCGGCCGAGGTGGCTTCCCTCGTAGGCGGGGCACTGCGTGACCGCGGCTGGTCGGCGTCGGTGCCGCGCGCTCCGCGGGCGCTGGCCTCCTGAGCTCCGCGGGACATTCGTTCGGCACGTCCCGTATCCCTGTGCCGCGCCGCACATTCCGGTCAACCGGTCCACGCATGTTGCTGATGTTCTGGGACGCCGCCTGGCGCCTCGAGACCTGGCCGGTCCGACCCATCGATCCGGCACCCTAGCCCCGACGGAGGACAAGCTTGCTGTACTCGTGGCTATGTCGTTCTCGGAACAGATGCCGCTGGCGGAGGTGAAGAACCGGCTCTCGGAGATCGTGGACAGCGTCGAACGTGAGCACGGGCGTGTCGTGATCACCAGGCACGGCAGGCCCAGCGCGATCGTCATCAGCGTCGACGACCTGGAGTCGCTGGAGGAAACCCTCGACGCATGGGCAACACCGCGCTCATCGCCGAGATCGGTCGAGGTCAGAGCTCCTTGCGGGCGATCATCAGGTAGGTGCCGGCGTACCGGGCGTCGTGCGCGTACCGGCAGGCAAGGCGGTCGAGGAGCCGGGCCAGTCCCAGTAGGGGGCTGGCCACAAGCATCACCAGGACGCGGCTGGCCGCGCCGGCCGGGCCGGCCTGCTGGGGCAGCCACGGCATGGGGCGTGGCGCGATCATGGCCACGGCGAGCAGCAGGGCGCCGGTCAGGCCACCGGGACGGCGCGCCGCGGCGAAGCGCACCGTGACCGGCCGCAGCCCCCGGTCCTCCAGCGCGGCAATCAGGTTCTCCACGGGGATGAAGTGGGCGCGCCCGGGAACCGCCCAGCCGGGCCAGAACCGACCGAGCCAGCGGGCCTGCCGGCAGTCGGCGTTGGCCAGCTCGCAGACGACGTGCCCGCCAGGCGGCAACGCCTTCGCGACGGCGTCGAGCTCCGCCGACGGGTCGTCGCGGCGTTCCAGGTAGTCGAACATGCTGATGACGTCGTACCGGCCGGCGAGGCTGTCGACGACGTCGGGGAAACGGCCGTAGTGGGCGTGGTCGACCCAGCCGCACGCCAAGCCCTTCGCCAGGCCGGGAAAGGTGTCGAGCCCGTCGAACACCGTCCTCGGCCATACCTCGCGGGCCGCGTTGGCGAAGTGACCGTACCGGTCCCCCACGGCCAGCCAGGTCCGTGGCACCACGAACGGCCGGACGACAGCAGCCTGCTCGGCGACATCGGTGCGCAGGCCGTCGTAGCGGTCCCGGTCGTAGAACTCGCGCCCGGCCGGGCTCAGCGACGGATTGAGGAAGACGTGTCCGCAGCGCTCGCAGCCGTCCAGCCGGAAGGAACCGGGCTTGCGCAGGAGCAGGTCCGGCGACTCCACCCGGGTGGCAAGCTCGACCGATCCGCACCAGGGGCAGTCGGCCCGGTCGTGGCGCAGGAACCGGTCAAGGCCAGCCTGGACGTCCTGGGAGTAGGAGGCGCGGCTGGCTGCGGTCTCCTGCCTGGCCGCATGCTTGACCGGGTCTGGGGGAAGCCCGGCGGCCTTCGCCTCGGCCGCCTTCACGGCCTGCGCCCGGCCGGCCCGCACGGAGTCGACCACGAACAGCACCCCGCCGAGGATGCGCACGATGGGGGAACGAATGAGATCGCGCGGGGACAGCGGCACCCGGCCGGCGCAGACGAAGAACGGCTGGAACCAAAACAGCGCCATGGCCGCGAGGCCGAACGGCTGGTTCACGTGGAAGCCGATCGCGGTGGCGATCTGGGGTACGAACGGGAAGAGCTGGTTCTGCCGGGTGAACCGGTAGGCCCGCTGCTGGACGCGGACGCGCATCGCCGCGTCGTCCCGGGCGGCACGCAGCCCCGGCAGCACTGCCAGATCCGTCGAGCCGGAGGCGAAGGTCTTCAGCCGCTCGGTGATGTCGACGAGCTCCACCGGGTCGAAACCGTCCCGGCGGGTGATCCCAGCCCGCTGGAGGATCTCGGAGCGGACCAGCAGCGCCTGGAAGGCGCCGCGGCCGGGCACGCAGCGGTCGGCCCGGTAGGTGCGGATGTCGACCATCCGGGCGAGGTCGAGCGCCCGTTCGGCCGTCAGGTCCGCCGGGACGAGGTCGAGCACGTCGAGCCGGTCCCGGCTGGCGTGGTAACTGGCCGCCCGTCGGCCGCTGTCGGAGAGGCGGACCCCGGTCGCGACGAGGAACTCATGCGCGGGGTCCACCGGGCGACCGGAGGCTGGCAGGGTGTCGAGGCGACGCAGCCGGCCGCGCAGCCGCACACCGTTGATCGCCAGACCGGCACACACCAGGATCGGCAACCATGTCAGCACGACGTCAGAACCGTTCGAGCATCAGACCATGAGACCGATCATCGACCACCAGACCGAGCATCAGGAGGCCAGTTTCTCAAGATGATCGGCGGCGGCGGCCACCCCGCCGGCGGCGGCGAAGGCGGCCCGCATCCGGGCAGCGGCGGCCCGGTACGACGGATCGTCCAGCACGGCCGTCACCGCGGAACGCACGGCGGTGGGTCCGGCCCGACCGAACTTGACGCGCACCCCGGCCCCGTTGCGGACGACCTGCTCGCCGATGATCGGCTGGTCGTCGCGAACCGGGGCGACCACCAGCGGAACCCCGTGTGACAGCGACTCGCAGACGGTGTTGTTGCCGGCGTGGCACACCACCGCCGACAACCGCGGAAGTAACGCGACCTGCGGCACGAACGGCGCGACCAGCAGGTCGTCGGGCGCCGCGGCGGCGAGGTCGTCGACGAGCCCGGGTGTGGCGACGACGATCGCCTGTACCCGCTCGGGCAGGCCGAGCAACCCCTCCGCCGCCGCCCGCAGGAATCGACCGCCGGCCTCCCGGGTCACCGTGCCGAGGGAGACGAGCACCGCCCGGCGGGCCGGGTCGAGCCAGTCCCAGGGGAACTCGCCCACGCCGGCCCGTTTCCCGACCGCGCTGCCGACGAAGACCGCGTAGTCCGGGATCCCGGGGTTGTGCAGCATTTCCCGGACGGAGAAGACGAGGGTCAACGCCTCGGAGAAGCGCAGGTCCCCGACGGCCGCCTCGCCGGGCGGCACTCCGTGCCCGGTCTGGAAGTCCCGCAGGCGGTCGACGACCCACTGCCCCAGGCCCGCGAGCACCCCGTAAGGGTTGTCGAACTCGGCGGAGGTCGCCGCGAGGGTCGCCCAGCGCAGGCTCCGACGACGGGCGACAAGCGCGGCGCCCACCGCCTGCTGGTCGATGACGAGCAGGTCGGGCTGGAAGTCGTCGATGATCCTGTCGATCGCCGGGGCCATCATCGAGCCGAGCGGGAGCAGGAAGTCCTCCCACAGGAACTTCAGCGACGCCGGCCCCCTCAGCGCCCGAGACGTGTCCTGGATCCGGGACCACTTCTCGCCCAGGACCGCCTCGGGTAACGCCAGCAGAGCCAGCTCCGGCGGGATCAACGATCCGATGACGCCCGCGTACCCGGCGAGCGCCACCTCGTGACCACGGGCGGCCAGCTCGGCGGCGACCCCGACCGCCGGGTTGACATGCCCGGTCAGGGGCGGCACCACGAACAGCACGCGGCTCATCGGACGCTCCTCACGCCCCTCACACCCCTCGCTCCTCACACCCCTCGCCGGCCGCAGCTGCCGCGTCGGCCGGGATCGGGGCCGACCGGCGCTCGGCGTTGAGATCGGGCGGCGGCACCCGCTGCGTCACCCAGTCCGGGGTGGCGAAGCGCCGGCCGTTCGCGCGCACGTAGGGCGGCGGCGTCGTCTGGCTGCGGAACAACCACCACCGCAGCAGGTCCCGCAGGTAGTGCGCGGCCTCCCGTAGCACCATGTGCGTGTGGTACTCCAGGACGATCAGGGTGCAATCGGGCACCAGCGCGGCCAGGCCCGCAGCCTGCCCGATGATGTCGGAGTTCTCCCCGTACACCGCGAGCACCGGGACGTTCAGCGCGGCCAGCGCCTCGGTGGAGAACGGCGGAGTCGCCAGCATGTCGGTGGCGATCGTCGTCTCCTGCAGCAGCCGCTGCGCGGCCCGGGTGGCGCGGCTGGCCACGCGCCCGGCGCCGTTGTCCAGCCACTCCTGGACCTCCTCGTCGCTCATCGCGACGAGGATCTGGGTCAGCGATCGGGCCATCTCCTCGCCGAGACCCTCGATCAGGAACGGCGGCTCGATCAGCGTCAGGCTCGCCACCCGGGAAGTGAACTCCAGCCCGAAAGCCAGCGCCATCGTGGCGCCGTAACTGTTACCCACCAGGTGCACCGGGCGGTCCACTCCGAGCTCGTCGAGCAGCCCGAGCAGGTCTGCCATCGAGTCCGCCAGCCCGTAGCCGCTGCGGGTCCGCTCGCTGCGCCCATGGCCGCGCAGGTCGTAGCAGATGACGTCGCAGCCGGCATCAGCGAGGCAGTTGCCCAGCGTGAAGTAGAAGCTGGAGATGTTGTCCATCACCATGCCGTGCACCATCACGACGACCGGCGAATCCGTGGACGCTCCGCCCCTGGGCGCCAGTCGCTGCACATGCAGCCGGATCCCGTTCGCGATGACCTCAGCCACGGGCCTTCAGGCCGATCCCGCCGGCGCCAGCGTCGGGAGGCTGTCGACGATGAAGCGGACGACCTCGCCGACCCGCATGTTGATCACCTGGTCGACGTCCATGTCGGCAAGGAAGCCGACGAAGTCCACCGCCTCGCCGTAGCGCTCACGCAGCCGGTCGGCCAGCGCCACGAACTCGATGCTCTCCAGCTCGAGATCCTGATTGAACGAGGTGGCCATCGTGATCTCCATGTCCACGACGTATTCCTCCCCGATCACCTCCCGCAGGAGCTCCGTGACCTCACCGAGGATCCGGGCCTCGGCCTCGGCCCGTGTGACGGCGCCGGTGCGGTCGTCCGGTTCCGGGCCGGGAGGACCCTGCCTCGTCGTGCTCTGCGCAGACATCATCAACACTCCTTCTGGCTCTGGAGACCATGCGCCTCGACCGCGGGGGAGGTCCAGGCGACTACGTAACTGACGGTAGCGACATCGACTCTTCCGGCGGAGACGCCATCGCCCACAGCGTCCTGGCGCTGCGGCGGCGGTGCCCCGCCCTCGCGGGGCACCGGGCCGGTCGGTTCCGGCTGAATCCGGCCGGCGGCGTCCACCGTACGCAACGCCACCCACCGGGTCCGCTCCGGCACCGACCCGTCGGGACCATCCCCGTAGACGGTGACCCGGACCAGATCGGGCGGGGTGCCCCCCGCCCGGGAGGATGCGAGCCCATCCCTTCCCGGGAACTGGGCCGTCCCCAGGGAATGAGGGCCGTCCACGACGAACCGGCGTGGACAGCCGGCGAGGCCCGTTCCGTCGGCCTTCGCCGCCGCCTCTTTCGCCGCCCACAACCGGGTGAACCACACGGCCCGCCGGTGAGAATCGGTGCCGGCGACCCGGTCGAGCAGGCGCAGTTCGCTGGACGCCAAGGCCGCCTTCTCGACCCCGGCGGCGCGGGACACGATCTGCTCAAGATCGATACCGATCTCCCCGTCCGCGGCGACCAGGGCCACGGCGAGCTCCGGCTTGTGGGCGAGCGACACCCACGGGGGGTCGAGCGCGGGGACACCCGGCCGCGCCGGCAGGGAGGTGATGACCGGGGCACCCACGTCGTCGTTACGGATCCCGATCTCGATCCCCCAGACGGGCCCCGCTCCCCGCTCCCACAGCCATCGCCGGACTGCGTCCTGGGCGGCGATCCGTCCCAACAGCCGGCCACGCGCCGCCCTGGGGTTGAGCGCGGCGAGCCGGGCACGCTCGGCGGCATCAGCGTAGTGGCGCACGATCAGTTCCCGCGAAGCCGCATCGGGCCAGCGGTCCACGGCGACCACCCAGCCCTCACCGGAGGGCTGCGCCACGGTGTTCAGCTCCGGCGCACGCACCATCGCCCAGAGCACGTCGTCGTTGGCGAACCGGCGGTCGGTCCACCCGGTGATGACCGCCCAGACACGCCCGTCAGCCCGCCGCACCTCCATATCCGCGGTCACCGTGCGCTCGGCCACCTGACGGATCCGTACGACGCAGTCCACCAGGTCGCCCTCTACCGGCACCGGGCCGTGGAACCGCACGTCGGCCAGGGACTGCGGGAGCAGGAGGGAGTCGTCGGACAGATGCTCCATCGCCCAGTAGCCGAAGAGCTGGCCCACGTTGTCGAGCAGGGCGCCGGACGCCGACGGCACCCGCAGACGCCCCCGGATACCGGTCGGGGCGATCGCCTCGATCCGATGGATGCCCTGGTAGCCGGGACCGTGGAAGAGGAACCGGGCCCCGTAGAGATCCCTGCCATGATGCCGCGGGGGCCGCTCGACGGGCAGCGTCGGGCCCGTCCGGCCCACCGACAGATCGGCGGTGATCGCGGTCGACCCGGGCGACGGCAGGTGGTCCGCCGCGAACAGCACCGTGCCGCGGGCGTAGCCGTCCACGGTCACCCGCACCGCGTCCGGCCCTGCGGGGGCGAGCGCAATGGACACCTCCACCGCCGGCTCGATCGCGAGCCAGCGCAACGCCCGAACGTCTCGGACACCGACCGGCACCCGGCCCGGCAGCAGCGCGGCGGCCTCGCCGATCATGAGCTCGAGGACCTCGATCATCGGCACGACCGGGAACAGATCGGACATGTCCGCCCAGCCCGGCGGCTGACGGTAGAAGCAGTGGTCGACGATGTGCGGCATCGACGCCAGCGACAGCCGTCGCCGGAACATCCGCGGCCCGGGTTCGGGACTGTCACGGGGCACGGGTACCCGGCCCACCGCGGACGTCCGACCTGCGCCCGGGGTCGCAGCGCCCGGGATTGCCCCGCCCCCCGGTCCGGGCGGGGGGACCCGAGCCGATGTCGCCCCATGCGACCAGCGGTCGACCACGGTGGACATCACCGCGTCCGCCTCGGCGAGCGCGGCCCGCAGCTCGGCGATCACCGGATGCGTCGGCACGTCACCCCCGGCCCAGGCCGGCGGATTCCGGTGGGTCCGATCAGCACTGCCCGGGTTGAGCAGGTCGCCGGCTCCGCCGCCGAGGCGGATCAGGGGGGTGCCGAGGCTCAACCGCACCGGGGCACCGACGCGGTGCGGTCCGTTGGCCCCCCCGGGGGGCGGCGGCACCGCCGGCGCGGGTCGCGACCGGCAGGGCAGCAGGTCCATCCGGGGCGCGGCGCCTTCCGCCCACATCGCCGCCGCGACCCGCCGCAGCTGGTCCAGCCCGGGGCGCTTCACGGTATTCGTGACCAACGAGAGATGGTCGTTGCCGGGTAGGATGTCGTCGATGAATCCCGCGACGCTGCCCACTCCGACCTGGATGAAGGCACGCACCCCGCGCTCGCGCAGCCGCTCGACGAGCTGGCGGAAGCGAACCGGTTCGACCAGGTGCCGAAGAGCGAGCGCGCGGATGGCGTCGTGGTCGCTCGGGTAGGGCGCCACCGTGGTCGCCGACCAGATCGGCACGCTCGCCTCGACGAACGCGGTGAGGGCGAGCCGCGCCCGCATCGGGTCCAGGTACGGCTCGAGAAACGGGGAGTGGAACCCCGACCGGAACGGCAGGATCTGGCCCAGCACGCCGTCGCGGCGCAGCCGGTCCAGCGCGGTGCGCACGCTGTCCTCCCGCCCGCAGATGATCGACTGATGCGGGCAGTTGTCGTGGGAGACAACGACCTCGCCGAGCCCGGCGATGACCTCCGCCGCGCGCTGCGCGCCGCAGCCGAGCGCGCCGAAGACGACCCCCGGCACCTCTAGGACGGTCGGGTCGAAGCCGGCGAGGAAGTCGTCGGTGTACTCGTCGGTGATCAGCCCACAGGAGATCATCGCGTTCCACTCGCCGATGCTGTGGCCGCCGACGAGGTCCGGGATGATCCCGAGCCGCCGCAGCGCCACATCGAGGATCCGGCCGACCTCAACGCTCGCGACGCCATGCCGGCCGAGCATCCCGGTGTCGTCGAGGGCCGGCTTCGTCAGCCCGAAGTGTTCGCAGACGTCGTCGATCCGCGGGGTGAACTTGTCCTCCAGGCCACAGAACAGGAAGGCGGTCTGCGCCGGGGAGTCCCCGCCCGGCCGCGCGGGGGCGAACATCCCCGCCGGGGTGAACCACAGGTCGTTGCGTCCCCGCCAGAGGGTGCCGCGCTCGACGACGGTGCGGGCGAGCGCCAGCCGACGGGCGGTCGGCGCGACCAGGGCCAGCCGCCACGGCCCACCGGTCGGCGGGGCCGCGGCGTCGTCGCGGGCGAGCAGTTCCGCGTCCGGGACGTCGAGCTGGGCCAGCAGGTCAGCCGCGTCGGCCCCGGCGAACAGCAGCACCGGTTCGGCGTCCGGATCGACGTCCGGGTCGGCCGCCCGGTCCACCGTGGTCACCGCCGGGGCGGCGAACGTACGGGCCGCCGTCACCGCCGCAGGTGCCGGCGCCTCCTCCAGCACCAGATGGGCGTTGATGCCGCCGAACCCGAAGGCGTTGACCCCCGCTCGGCGGGGACCGCCGCCGGCCGGGGTGTCCCACTCGACGGCGGCGCGCACCGGCGCGAACCGGCTGCCCGCGAACGCCGGATGCGGCTCGTCGCAGTGCAGCGTGGGCGGCAGGACCCGGTGGTGCAGCGCCAGCGCGGTCTTGATCAGAGCGGCCGCGCCCGCGGCCGGCATCGCGTGACCGATCATGGACTTGACGGAACCGATCCCGATGTCCGCCCGCCCCGGCCCGGCCGGCCCGGCCGGCGCGGTGCCGAAGATCCGGCCGAGGGTGGCGAGCTCCACAGCGTCGCCAGTGGGGGTGGCCGTGCCGTGCGCCTCGACGAGGCCGATCGCACCCGGCGCCGTCGGGTCGAGCCCGGCATCCGCCCAGGCCCGGCGGACGGCGAGCGTCTGGCCTTCGACCGCCGGGGCCATCAGCGAGGCGGACCGGCCGTCACTGGACGTGCCCGATCCCCGCAGCACCGCGTAGATCCGGTCGCCGTCGCGCTCGGCGTCGGCGAGCCGCTTGAGGACGACCATACCGACGCCCTCGCCGATGAGGATGCCGTCGGCCCGCCGGTCGAAGGGACGGATGATCTCACTCGGGGACAACGCCCGCAGCAGGGTGAAGACGCTCCAGAACGACGCCTCGTGCACGATGTGGGCGCCACCTACAATCATCGCGTCGGTCCGGCCGGACCCGAGGTCGCGCATCGCCATGTCGACGGCGATGAGCGATGACGCGCAGGCCCCGTCCACGGTGTAGGCGGGCCCGCGCAGGTCGAGCCGGTTGGCGATGCGGGAGGCGGCGAGGTTCGGCACCAGCCCGATGGACGCCTCGGGGCGCTGCGGTCCGAGCTGGGCGACGAACGCCTCCCGGACCCGTTCGACGGCCTCGGCCGGCAGGTCGGGCAGGATCTCGCGCAGCGTCGTGACAATCTGGCGGGAGGTGCGCACCCGCTGTTCGAGCTTGGCGACCCCGGGACCGACGTAGCCGCCGCGGCCGAGCACCACCCCGACACGCTCGGCGTCCCCCAGCCGCTCGGGACCGCCGGCGTCCGTGATCGCCGCGGCGGCGAGCCGCAGGGACAGCAACTGGTCGGGTTCGGTCCAGTCGACGGCGAGCGGCATGATGCCGAACGCGGCCGGGTCGAACGACGCGAACTCCTCGACGAAACCGCCACGCCGGCAGTAAAAGGCGTCGCCCGCACCGCCCGGTCCGGCGCCGGGACGGTCACCGCGGGGCGGGTCGGGGCGGAACAGGTCGGGGCGGAAGTAGTCGTCGACGTCGAAACGCTCCGGCGACACCTCCCGGATCGCGTCGACGCCCCCGACGATGTTGCCCCAGAAGGTGCCGAGGTCGCCGGCGCCGGGGAACAGCGCCGCCATCCCGACCAGGGCGATGGGTGGGGCGCCGCCCCCGGGCGCAGGCCGGGATCCCGACGCCGACCGCCCCCCCGGCCCGGCACCGGGCTCAGGCATCGAACGACTCCACCGAGGCGCACATGTAGACGACCTGCGCGGGCGTGCCCGCCGGAGCGGCCAGCTCCCGCAGCAGGGCGGCCACCCCGTCGGCGGGATCGATCAGGCCGATGCCACGGCGCGCGTACTCCCGGGCAAGCTCCGGGGAGACCATCCCACCACCGGCCACCGCGCCCCCGGCCACCGCGGGGGCCGGTCCGCCGGCCCGTGCCACGAAGTCCCGCGCCGATCCCCAGGGACCCCAGTCGACACTGACCACCCGGCCGGCGAAGCGGCCCGCACAGGCACCGGCGAGCGTGTCCAGGGTGTCGTTCGCGGCGGCGTAGTCGACCTGGCCGCGGTTGCCGAAGACGCCCGCGACACTCCCGAACAGGGCGACGAAGCCGACGTCGTCCCGCAGCGCCGCCAGCAGCGCCCGGGCACCCTCGATCTTCGTTCGGTACACCTGGTCGAACGACTCGGGCGTCTTATCCCGCAGAAGCCGGTCCGCCAGGATGCCCGCGCCGTGCACCACGCCGTCGAGGCGACCGTGGCGGGCGTAGACGTCGGCCACGACCGAGGCAACAGCGACACCGTCACGCACGTCCACCGCGTGGTAACGCACCGACGAGGCCAGCCGGCCAAGAACCTCCAGCGTGGTGCGCACCTCCCGCTCGGCGAGCAACCGGGCGACCTGGGACTCGATCTCGGCCGGCCGGCGGACGCCGGTGGCGACGAGCGCGCGGCGCAGCGCCGGGGCGTCGAGCGCATCCGCCGTCACCGGTTCCTCCGGTCCGGTGGGCGGTGGGGTGCGCCCGATCAACTCGATGGCGCAGCCGCTGCGCCGGGCGAGCTCCACGGCGACGGCCGCCGTGATACCCCGCGCGCCACCGGTGAGCAGCACCACCGAGGAGGGGCCGAGCCCGGCGGGCAGTTCGCCTGCGTAGCCCGCCGCACCCACGTCGCCGACTTCGCCGACTTCGCCCGCGACGCCCAGCTCCACCGGCCGGATCCGCGGGGTCGCGCGGACCCCGTCACGGTAGCCCACCACGGACGGCCCGCCGGGGGTGAGCAGCTCGACGAGCAGGCTCTCGGCGATCCGACGCGGTTCGTCCTTCGGTTCGACGTCGACGAGGCGGACCGCGATGTTGGGAACCTCCCAGGCGATCGTGCGCACCAGGCCGGCGAGGCCCATCCCCGGGGTCAGCTGGATCCCCTCGTCCCCGGCGTCGCCCGGGGCGAGCGCCCCGGTGCCGTGAGGCGACGGGCGACCGAAGCGCCCGCCGTGCCCGGTCGCGACGAGCATCCGCCGGCTGCCGCCGAGAGCCGCGGCCCGCAGTGCCGCGAACGCGGCGGGAAGAACGGCGTGGTCGCCGGCGCCGGGATCGATCGAGGCGATCCACACCAGGCCGTCCGCGCCGGCGCCGGCTCGAATCTGGCCGACCAGGCCCCGGTCGTCGGCGGCGAGGATGCGGGCCTCGGCACCCGCCTGCTCCAGCAACGTGGCGAGCTCGAGTCCGACCCCGAGACCGCCCTCGACGAGAAGGAAGCGGGCCCCGGCCAGCGACCCGGCCCGCCCGACCGGCTCCGGGGCCGAGGGCACGGGGACGATCTCCGGTTCGACGACGAACCGCCGTAGCGGGATCGCGGCTGTCGAGCCGGCCCCCCCGGACTTCGCGACTCCGGCGGACCGACCGGACCCGGCGGGCTCAGCCGGTTCGGTCGCGCCGACGGCATCCGGATCCACCGACGCGACGATCCAGTCGACGATGCCGCGGACGGTCTTGATCGCCGCCAGCTCCTCGACGACCTCCTCGCCCAG
>NZ_CDWTNB010000050.1:0-24196 GCF_977947065.1 Frankia sp. CgJB1 | reverse complement strand
CTCGTCGCCGCCGGCGCGCCGCCGCCGCCGCCGGCGGCGGCGGGCCCCTCCCAGCCGGTCGTCCTCGTCCTCACCGTCACGCTCGGCGTTTTCCTCCGCCGCGCCGGGGGGCGTCTCGGCGCCCTCATCCGACGCGCCGGCCGGCACCGATCCGGTTCCCTGCCCGGCCGCGGACGAGCCGTCCGCACCGTCCGCGTCCTGCGCCACACCCTCGCGACCCGTGTCGTCCGCGGCCGCGACGCCGTCCTCCGGGCCGGACTCCACGCCGTCCTCGTCGCCCCGGGCCCGACCACGACCACGGCGACCACGGCGCCGACGGCGGGTGGAGGCCGAGCCGCCCCCGTCCGGGTCGTCGTCGAATTCGCTGTCCTCCTCGCCGCCCGCGAGGTCGCCCATCGTGTCAAGATCGGTCGTGTCGAGATCGGTCGTGTCGAGATCGGTGACCACGTCCGCCTCGTCCCGGGGATGAGCCGGTGCCTCGGCATGCTGCCGCTCGGCGGACGGGAACGCCGTGCCCGCCACGGAGTCCACCGCGGTGGCGGCGGATCCGAGTTCGGCGGCACGCCGCCAGCGAGCCTCCACGACCGCCGGTTCGGGAGCCTGGAAGGTCACCATGGCGACCGGTCGCCGGAGCACGGGACGGATCGCCGGCTCGACGACCAGCTCGTTATGGATCCCGGCCCAGGTCGGAGCGGTCGCCCGCCTGGCCTTTGTCACCGCACTCCGGCTGCTGCCGACCTCGGGCTCGGCAGAGCTCGACTCAGCGGTCGACTCCCGGGCCACCGGCTCGGCGACGCCGGGCTCATCGGTCCCGGGCTGCGCGGACTCCGGTTCCGCGGGCCCGGGCGTGTCGGGAGCCGACGCCACGGCGGCGGTCGAACCCGCGGGTACACCGACGGACCCGGTCGCACCGACATCCGGCATCGCCGGACCGAGGGCGGTCGCAGCGGCCGGGTCCGGCACCGCGGCAGCGGGCGTCATCAATCCGGAGATGGCACGACGGGCCCTGGTCCGTTTCGGCTTCGCAGCGACGTCCGGCGATACGACGTCCCGCGACACCTCCTCGGCGGGAGGGGCGACCGCCACCTCGGTCACCTCACGCACCGCGCGGCGGCTGCGTGCCACCCGGGCGCGCCGCGCCGGCACCGGTCCGGTGGCCTCCGCCGTGTCGTGCGGGGCCGGGATGACAGTGACGGATTCGACGGTGGCGGGTTTATCGACCGGAACTGGTTCGCCGACCGGGGTGGTCAAGGGAGCGTCGGCTTCGGCGGTATCCGCCGGTTCCATCCTGGCCCTGGTGGAGCCGCGGGCCGTCCGGGCGCGGGTAGTCGAACCGGCGTCCCGGCGACGGCGCCGGCCCTCGGCCTGCGCCGAGGGCGCGTCGCCGGAGGTCTCGTCTGGAAGGGGCCCGCCCGGGACCTGGGCGACGGCCGGGTCCGGAACCGGATTCCCGGCTGGCGCCACATCGGTCACGCTCGGCCCGGCGGTGACATGCTCATCAACGGGTGGGCCTGCCGCTCGTCCCGCGGCCCTGCGCCTATGCGCTGCCGGTCGGGTGGGCTCAGATTCAGTCTGGATAGTCAGATCGTCGTCGGGCACGGGTTAAGAAGCCTCTCGGGCTCCCGGGCGCGCTGCTCATGCAGTCGCGACCGCGCAGAAGCCGCTGTCTCGGTCCGGCGCGGGTACCGCCGGGAATCCTGCGACGCCCTGCAACACGCTGAGGTTCAACCCACCAGCCGGCCAGCGCCGTTGCGGTCCTGCGCCAGCGGGTCCGCCACAGTGCCGTCCTCACGCAGTCGGCCCTGTTCGAGCCGGGTAGACTCGGGCGGCACCGACGAGCGCAGGCTGGCTACCACGCCTAGGGCGGTCAGCACGTCGTCTGGTCGTACAGCGGGCGTCGTGTGCCGCACGACCATCTCTAGTATCGCACACGTGTCGTTCTCTGCGCGGCAAACGGCGGAGACCACTGCCGCGCGCACATCGAACCGTCGCCGGCCGTCCTTCGTCGCCCGCTCAACTTCGACCATGTCGCGGCGCAACAGCTCCCGCACGGCGGCGGAGACCTCCGGAGCTGAGGCACCCGGCAGCCGTACCGACCACCGCGAGGCGTCGATCCGCTCGGCGAGGCCGCCGCCTTCCGCCCGGCGGCACGCGAGCACGTCCAGCCCCGGCGGAAGAACGGCGTCCAGGCCGACCCGCAGCGCATCCGGATCGACCGAGGCCGCCAGGGCCAGCTCGACGTATTCGGCCTCACTGGCCGCCCCGGTCGGCGCGGCGCCCAGCCACGAGATCCGCGGATGCGGACTGAATCCCGCCGAATAGGCCATCGGGACCCCGGCTCGGCGCAACGCGCGCTCGAACGTGCGCGCCACGTCCCGATGTGAGAGGAATCTCAGCCGGCCCCGCTTCGCGAAACGAAGTCGCACCCGTTCGACCACCGGCGGAGGCGGCGGTCCCTCAGGTCGCCGCGCCACTGCCCACCGGAGCCGGGGCGAGCCGCGACGCGGTCGCGGGATCGGGTTGAACGGCTGGCTGCGGTCGCTCGGCCTGCCCGGACCCGGGGCCCTGGAGGTTCGACACCGCAAGCACGGGGAGCAGTCGACGTCCGGTCGGGCCGATCTGGGTGTCGGTGCCCATCGTCGGGCAGACCCCGCAGTCGTAGCAGGGTGTCCAGCGACAGTCATCGAGCTCATTCCCGCTCAGCGCTTCCTGCCAGTCGGCCCACAGCCAGTCCCGGTCGAGGCCCGCGTCGAGGTGATCCCAGGCCAGCACCTCGCGTTCGTCACGCTCGCGGGTGGTGAACCAGTCCAGCGACACCCCCAGCGGTCCGAGCTCCGCCGCGCACGCGGACTCCCAGCGTTCGAACGAGAAGTACTCGTTCCAGCCGTCGAAGCGGCCACCGTCCCGCCAGACCCGTTCGATCACCGCACCCACCCGGCGGTCACCGCGAGCCAGCAGGCCCTCGATGATGCCTGGCCGACCGTCGTGGTAACGGAAACCGATCGCCCGACCCACCTCACGATCGGCGCGCACGGCATCACGGAGCAGCTTCAGCCGAGCGTCGGTCACCTCGTGCGGCGCCTGCCCCACCCACTGAAACGGGGTGTGCGGCTTGGGCACGAACCCGCCGATCGACACGGTGCAGCGGATGTCGCGCTGCCCGCTAACCCGCCGACCGGCCCGGATGACCTCCCGGGCGAGGTCGGCGATCTCCAGCACGTCTTCGTCGGTCTCGGTCGGCAGGCCGCACATGAAATAGAGCTTCACCTGCCGCCAGCCGTGAGCGTAAGCGGTGCTGACGGTGCGGACCAGGTCCTCGGCACTGACCATCTTGTTAATGACCCGGCGCAGCCGCTCGGAACCGCCCTCAGGGGCGAAGGTCAGCCCGCTACGCCGGCCGTTACGGGAGAACTCGTTCGCGAGTGTGACGTTGAAGGCGTCCACCCGGGTGGACGGCAGGCTCAACGAGACGTTCGTGCCCTCGTACCGGTCGGCGAGACCGGTGGCGATCTCGCCGATCTCGGTGTGGTCCGCGCTCGACAACGACAGCAGGCCGACCTCGGAGAATCCCGTCGCGCGCAGCCCCGCGTCGACCATCGCACCGATGGTGGCGATGTTACGCTCACGCACCGGACGGGTGATCATCCCGGCCTGGCAGAACCGGCAGCCCCGGGTGCAGCCGCGGAAGATCTCCACGCTCATCCGCTCGTGCACCGTCTCGGCGAGCGGGACCAGCGGAGCCTTCGGATACGGCCAGGAGTCGAGATCGGACAGCGTGTGCTTGCTCGGCCGGACCGGCACGTCGTCCCGGTTGCGGGTGACCGACCGAATACGGCCGTCGGGCCGGTAAGAGACGTCGTAGAACGCCGGCACGTACACCAGGCGCCGACGGGCCAGCCAGTGCAACAGCTCGCCCCGGCCACCGGGACTCCCGGCCGCCTTCCAGGCGCGAACCACGTCGGTGATGCCCAGCACGGCCTGCTCGCCGTCGCCGAGCACGACGGCGTCGACGAACGTGGCGATCGGCTCGGGATTGAAGGCGGCATGCCCCCCCGCGATGACCAGCGGATCAGCGTCGGTGCGCTCGGCCGCGTGCAACGAGATCCCGGCAAGATCGAGTACCGTCAGCAGGTTGGTATACCCGAGCTCGGTGGCGAAACTGACGCCCAACAGGTCGAAATCGCCCACCGCGCGGTGGGCGTCCACCGTGAACTGCGGCAGCCCGTGCTCGCGCAGCAACGCTTCCAGGTCCGGCCACACCGAGTAGGTGCGCTCGGCGAGCACATCCGGCTGCTCGTTGAGGATCTCGTACAGAATCTGCAGCCCCTGGTTGGGCAGGCCGATCTCGTAGGCGTCCGGATACATCAGGCACCAGCGGACGGCAGCGGAGTCCCAGGGTTTGACCGTGGAGTTGCCCTCGCCTCCGACGTACTGCACGGGCCTTCGCACCCGCGGGAGCAGCGGCTCCAGGCGAGCGAACAGCGACTGTCCGGACATGCATGCGAGCCTACGGCACACACCAGGTCCACCTCGACGCTCGGCCGGGCGGGAAGTGCAGCCGGGCGGGCTCAGGAGGCATACGGGTCCGATCGGGATCGCAGCCGCACGTTCTGCAGGAGCCCGACAGCGATCATGTTTGCGAACATCGACGAACCGCCGTAGGAGAGAAAAGGCAACGGCAGGCCGGTAACCGGCATGATGCCCAGGCACATGCCGATGTTGACGAACGCCTGGAAGGTGAACCAGGAGACGACCCCGGTGGCGACGAGCGTGCCGAAGGAGTCCTGCGAGTCGAAGCCGATTGACAGGGCCCGCCACAGAACCACGCCGAGCAGCACGATGATTCCGCCAGCCCCGAGGTATCCCAGTTCCTCCCCCGCGACACTGAACACGAAGTCTGTCTGCTGCTCGGGGACGAACTGGCCCTGGGTCTGCTGGCCGTGCAGCAGGCCCCGTCCGGAGATTCCGCCGTTGGCGATCGCGATCATCGCCTGGTCGACGTTGTAGCCCGTGCCGGACGATGCCTTGTTCTCGGAGACGAACGAGGTCAGCCGGGCCTCCTGATACGGCTTCAGGAGGTGGAACTGGAGGATCGCGCCGCCAAACAGCACACCGCAGAGGATCAGCCCCAGCACCCATCGGCGCGGCGCGCCGCTGACCGCCAGCATGCCGAGGGTGGTGAAGACCAGAACCATGACGGTACCGAAGTCCGGCTGCAACATGATCAAGCCGGTCGGGACCACGGTGAGCCCGAGCACGAGCAGCACGTCACCGTGGCCGGGGGCGCCGCGCCGGACTCCCGTGTGCCGGTCCTCGTGTTTCTCACCGAAGATCATCGCCACGCCGACCACGAGCGCCACCTTAGCGAACTCGGACGGCTGCAGCTGGAAGCCGGCAGGCAGCACAATCCACGAGTGCGCGCCGTTGATCGTCGAACCGAACGGGAGTACCGCGACGAGCCCGACGAGCGAGCCGAGATAGACGAAGGGCGCGTAGGCCCGCACCGCCCGGTAGTCGATGACGGTCGCAACCGCGCCGAGCACCAGCCCGATGGCCAGGTTCAGCAGGTGCCGATCGAGGAAGGTGTTGGGATCACTGCCCGCCTCGCTGAGCCGCTGGCGGGTCGCCGACCAGACCAGCAGAGCACCGAGAACGGACAACGCGATGACGCAGAGCTGCAGCGGCCAGTCGAGCCGGCGCAGCGGCGAGTGGGGTCCGGAAGCCCTCTCCCGCAGGTGCCCGATCCGCCCCCGGATGGGCACCGGAGACGATCGAAGTGCGGTGGGTCCCGCTTCGTCTACCACTGCGCCTCCCGCCACCACCGTCACGCCGACGCAACATTCACATCCTGGGCTCCCACCTCATCCCGAGGCCCCGCCCTCACGGCACAAGGTGGCCGTCAGGGTGGCGCCCGGCCCATCGCCGTCGCGCCCGCGCCGCTGGTACCGGACAGGGGGCCGGACAGGGGGCCGGACAGGACCGGCGCCGATCCGGCCGGCGATGTCGGCGTCGCGGGGGCGGGCTGCGGTGACGACGCCGCGATCGTCCCGTCCCGGTTGATCTTCGGCGGCTCGGCCGGCGGTTTCCCACCCGGCATCGCCGCCGGCCGGCCGACACCGTAGATCGCCTGGTAGATCTGCTTGGCCACCGGAGCCGCGAACTCCGCGCCGGTCCCGGAGTCCGGGATGGTGACCACGACGGCGAACTGGGGGTCGTTCGCCGGCGCGAAGGAGGCGAACCAGGAGGTGTCCCCCTTGCCCTCGACCTCGGCGGTTCCGGTCTTTGCCGCGATCGGGACGACGTCGCTCGGCCAGTCCGCGAAGACGCCGGTGGCGGTGCCCCCGCCCTCCGTCGTCACCCCCCGCAGGCTGTCCCGGATGTAAGCAAGGTTCTCCGGTGAGACCGGCAGCGTCCCGGCCCGGCGCGGCGCGAAGGTCCTGACGACCTTGCCGTCCGGAGACACGGTGGCCTTGGCGAGGGTGGGCTTGTACAGGGTGCCGCCGTTGGCGATGGCCGCATAGGCGACGGCGAGCTGCAGCGGGCTCAGCGACAGGTACTGGCCCTGGCCGATCGCGAACTGGGCAGCGGCACCGGCGTTGTACAGATAGCCGTCGACGCACGCCTCGGCGGCGTACTTGCGGTACCGCTCGGCCTTGGCCGGGTCGGGTTCCTCCGGGTAGCCGTTCTTGGCCCGCCGGCAGTAGGAGTCCTTGAGCTCCGCCCAGATCGCCTTGGCGCCGGCGCGGTCGACGACGAAGCCCCGCGTTTCGCCGGGCAGGTCCAGCCCGGTGGTCCGGCCCAAGCCCATCGCCTGGGCCATCCTGACAAAGTACTCTTTCGGGGCGGAATAGGGCCCACGGCCGTTGCGCAGCCCGCCGTCCGCGAGCCAGGCGTCGTAGGCGAACTTGTCGAAGATGACGTCACAGGAGATGACCAGCGCCTGGTGCAGGGTGATCGGACCGGCCGACTGGCCGTCGAAGTTGTGGAAGACCTGGTCACCGATCTGCAGGCTGGGCACGCAGTCGTAGAGGTCGTTCCCCTTGGCGCCCAGGTTCTGCAAGGCGACGGCGGCGGAAATGGCCTTGAAGGTGGAGCCGGCCGCCCCCGACCCCTGGTAGGCCCGCGAGAGCAGCGGGATGCCGTTCGCGGGATCGGACAGCGCCCGGTAGTCGTTCTCCGAGACCCCGCCGACGAAGACCGACGGGTCGTAGGACGGCAGGCTCGCCATCGCGACCACCCCGCCGGTGCGCACGTCCAGCACGACCGCGGAAGCGGTGCGCGGGCCGCCCCCGAGCTTGTTGATCGTGTCCGTCAGCGCCTGCTCGACCGCCTGCTGCACGTCGAGGTCAAGGTTGAGCACCAGGTGGTCACCGCTGAGCGGCGCGGTGGTCGACGCGGTACCGGCCACCCGGCCGAACCGGTCCACCTCCAGGCGTTCCACCCCGTCGGTGCCGCGCAGCTCGTCGTCATAGGTGTTCTCCAGGCCGGCAACGCCGATCAGGCTGTTGAGGTGGTAGCCCTTCTCATCCCCCTGCTTGTCGAGCTGGTCCTGACTGACCGGCGCGAGATAGCCCAGCTCGTGCGCGGCCAGCGCGCCATGCGGGTACTCGCGGACGGCCTGCAGGTCGGCGGAGACGCCGGGGAAGCGGTCGGGATGTTCGATGACGGCGAGGGCCTGCTGCGGGCTGACGTCCTTGGCGACCGGTACCGGCTGGTAGGGCGATCCGTTCCAGCAGGGCGGCTTCACCTGGGCGCTACAGAACCGGATCCGCCGGGCGAGCTCGTCCACGGGGGTGCCGATCACCGCGGCGAGGCGGGCGAGGACGGCCCGGCCCTGGTCGGCCTGCCGATCCGTGGTCGACCGGTTCACCGAGATGACCAGCGACGTACGGTTGCGGACGAGGGCCTGCCCCTTATCGTCAAGGATCATCCCCCGGGTCGCGGGCGTCACCACCTCGCGGACCCGGTTGGTCTCGGCGACCCGGCGGTACCGGTCACCGTCCAGGATCTGGAGTACCCACAGCCGCGCGCCGAGTGTGATGAGCAGGGAAACGACCAGCACGCGCAGCAGCAGGACGCGGACCCGCACCCGGTCGTTCATCGCGACTCCCGCCGCCGACCGCCGGCCAGCCGCCGGGAGCCCGCGAGCAGCAACGGGAACAGGAACGGGGTGAGCAGGAGGGCGTAGACGCCGGCCGCCAACGCCCGCAGCACAGCCTGACCTCCCGTCAACGCCGCCTCACCGAGGATCGAGGTGGTGGCGGCGTACCCGAGAGTGCCCAGCACACTCGCCCCACCGATCGCCGCCAGGGGAACCACCACCGACCGCTCCGCCGCATCCATCGCCAGTCCGATAGCGTAACCGATCAGACACAAAACGAGAGCAGTCTGACCGAGAACATGAGTGGAGGACAGATCGGCCAGCAATCCCGCCACGAAGCCGGCGACCGCGCCGAGCAGCGGCCCCTCGATCAGCGCGATCGCCGCCAACAGGACGAGCATGAGGTCGAGCCGGCCGCCGGGCAGGCCCAACCGGGCAATCACGGAGACCTGGAGGATCAGGGCGACGGTCAGGAGCACGACCGCGGCCACGACGGCGCGCCCGCGCAGGGTCTCCTCAGGGCCGGCGGTGCCCCACATCACGCTCAACCCGCTCCGCCCCGGACACCGGATGCCGCCCCGGCCGGTGATCCCCCCACCGGCGACCCGGCAGTGGGGGACGGCGGGGCCGGCGGGACAAGCGCAGCCGGCTCGGTCGGCACCGGCCTGGGCTTCAGTACCCGGTCGCCGGGGTCAGCCGGTGGCTTGCCAACCACCACTCCGACCAGGTCCAGAGTGCCGACCGACGCGTACGGTCTGACCTCGGCGGTCCGCGACAGACCATCGACGTCGGTGACCTTGGTGACTGCACCGATCGGGACGCCGGCGACGTAGTCGAGGCTGCCAAAGGTGACCAGCCGATCGCCCTTCTGCACCCGGTACGAGGCGTCGTACAGCGTGAAGGTCAACGTGCTTGGTCCCTGCCCACCGACCACGGCACCGAGCAGCTGGGTGCGTTCGAGCCGGGCTCCGATGTGACTGCCCGGGTCGCAGGCCAGCCGGACGATTGCGGTGTGCTCGGTCACGCCGGACACCGTGCCGACCAGCCCGTCGGCATTGAGCACGGTCTTGTCGACCACGATGCCGTCGGCCCTGCCGGCGTTGATGGTGACGGTCCAGTCCGTCCCCGTCACGTCACCGACCGCAATCACCTTTGCCGGCACGACGGTGTACTGGCCCTTATCTGCCAGCAAACGAAGATCTGCGAGTTCGGTTGACATCCGGCCGATCTCGGTGTCGTCGGCGATCTGGCGGCGCAGGCGGGCGTTCTCCTCCGCGAGTCGGTCCGCCCGGTCGTGATAGCGGTTCGGGTGTGTCAGGGAGGAGACGGTCCGGCCGATCGGGCGGGTGACCGTCGTAACGCCGTTCTCGACCCCCCCGAAGATCGAGTGCAGGACCCCGCGTGCTCCGGTGGCCGATCTCCCGGTCCGGTAGTCCAGGGTGATCAGGGTGAAGGCGACGATGAGCAGGGCGACGATCACCAGGCGGGATCGCCTCGTGCCACGGCCCACAACACCCTCCGAACACACTCTTGCGCGATCCGGTGCCACGCGGCGACGGCCACGCGGCACCAGGCGCCGCTCCGGCTATTCCAATGGGAAAGGATCGGTCCAATGGGAAGGGATCGGCAAGGGCCCTGCGCAACCGCCTAGAATTCGTAATGAAGTAATTAATGCAAGCCAATATGCGTCTTCGCAGGTCACGGGCTCGCGAGGACCCCGAAGTGAACAAGTTATTTTATTCCGAATCCCTAGCGCCGCGGCTCGGAGATCAGTACCTGCTGTAGGGCCTCGAACTCCTCCACGCACTTGCCCGACCCCATTGCAACCGAATGCAGCGGATTCTCCGCGATGTGGATCGGCATGCCGGTCTCCTGCCGCAGCCGCTCGTCGAGACCGCGCAGCAGCGCCCCGCCGCCGGTGAGGACGATGCCGCGGTCCATGATGTCGCCGGAGAGCTCCGGCGGGCAGCGGTCGAGGGTCACCTTCACCGCGTCGATGACCGCGTTGACTGGATCCTCGATCGCCTTGCGGATCTCCTCCGCCGTCACCACGATCGTCTTCGGCAGTCCAGTGATCAGGTCGCGCCCACGGATCTCGGCGCTGGGCTCGTCGGGAACCTTGTGCGCCGACCCAATCGCCATCTTAATCTCCTCGGCGGTGCGTTCGCCGAGCATCAGCGAGTACTCCTTCTTGACGTAGGAGATGATCGCGACGTCGAGTTCGTCCCCGGCGGTGCGGATCGACTGGCTGGTGACGATGCCGCCCAGTGAGATCACGGCGACCTCGGTGGTGCCCCCACCGATATCCACGACCATGTTGCCGGTCGGCTCGTGCACCGGCAGACCAGCGCCGATCGCCGCGGCCATCGGCTCCTCAATGATGTAGACCTTTCGGGCGCCGGCCTGGTAGCCGGCGTCCTTCACGGCCCGCTGTTCCACTCCCGTGATGCCGGAGGGCACACACACGACCAGCCTGGGCTTGGCGAAATGGCGCCGCCGGTGCACCTTCTGGATGAAGTAGCGCAGCATCCGCTCGGTCGTCTCGAAGTCGGCGATGACGCCGTCCTTCAGCGGCCGCACGGCCACCACGTTGCCGGGCGTCCGGCCGATCATCCGCTTGGCGTCGGTTCCGACGGCGAGAATGCCCGAGGTGGTGGTGTTGATCGCGACCACGCTCGGTTCGTTGAGGACGATCCCGCGGCCGCGCACGTACACCAGCGTGTTGGCGGTACCGAGGTCGACGGCCATGTCACGACCGAGGAACGACAGCGAACTGGACATCGTCGGGTACCGACCTTCCCGGGGGATGCGGTCCTGGCCGCCTCCGGCGTGACCGACAGGCACGGCCTACCGAGGAGCCGGAGAAGCGCGTGGAACACGTACAGAGTTCGTAGATCGAACAGGACGACCCAGGCGCCCACCGGGGATTCGACCACGGCCACCGACCACGACCCTGTCGGTTACCGCGACCCACCGGACACGCTCCGGGCAAGTACTTGAAGGGTAGACCGACACCGGGCCCCTCGCCGCCCCGGTCGGTGATGGGCCGGTTTCGTGTCACCCTTGGGCCGGAACCGCCTTGCGCACACCCACGAATCACGAGGGCGACACGCCTACGGTCCCGGCCAGGCCCTGAGAGGCCACCCGGAATCCGACCGGCGGCGTCTCGGGACGTCTCGGGAACGCCCCGGTCGGTGTGAACGGCTACGCGGTCAGCTCAGGCCCGGGAAGAAGAGGTCGATCTCCCGCTTGGCGGACTCCGGCGAGTCCGAGCCGTGCACGAGGTTCTGGCCGATCTCCAGCGCGTAGTCCCCACGCAGCGAGCCGGGCGCGGCCTTGACCGGATCGGTCGCGCCGATCAGCCCACGCGACGCCTCCACCGCACGCGGCCCCTCGGCCACGAGGGCCACCAGCGGCCCGGAGGTGATGAAGTCGACCAGTTCACCGAAGAACGGCTTGCTGGCGTGCTCGCCATAGTGCGTCTCGGCGACGGACCGCTCCAGCGTGCGCAGTTCGAGCGCCACCAGCGTGAGCCCCTTGCGCTCGAGCCGGCCGACGACCTCACCGACGAGGCCACGGCTGACGCCATCGGGCTTGACCAGGATGAGGGTACGCTCGACGAACACGGTACTCCTTCTCGATCATCGACTTCGTCGTCCTTGACGAGGGACCCAAGGATCCCCCGTCAACTTACAGGGTGCCCACGCCCGCACCGTGACGGAACCGCGGCGTCCCGGAAACACCCCGCAACCGCATCAGGAACGCGTCGGGAACATGTCGGGAAACCCAGGAGGACGTGTCACGGGCGCAGCAACGCCCGGGCCCGACCCACGACAGATGCCGAACCAGTGATCACCACGCCGGCGCCCCCCAGATTGGCGTCCTCCTCGGCGATGCGCACCCCGGCGTCGATCGCGTCGTCCAACCGGGGTACGACCTCCACCCGGTCGGCGCCGAAGACACCCACGGCGACCGCGGCGAGACCGTCGACCGGCAGCGATCCGGGCCCGGCACCGGCGGTGACCACCACCGTGTTCAGGACCGGCTCCAGGACGGCCAGGAGCTCCGCCGCATCCCGCCCGCCAGCACCGTCCCGAGCGGCGGCACCGTCCCGAGCGGCGGCACCCTCGACCTCGCGCTCGATGGCGATGACCCCGACGAGGACGTCGAAGGTGAACGCCTCGTCGAGCGCCGCGGCCAGCGCGCCCGCCGCCACGGGCGAGTCGGCCACGTCAAGAATGATCGTCGGGGACCGGCGGACGACCTCCAGCCGGCCCCGGGGGGAGTCCACCTCGGCGAAACCGGCGCGGACCGCATCGACGTCGAGCTGGTTGCGCCCGCCGCCGAGGAACGCCTCGACCGCGGCCAGCGCGACCGCTGCGTTGTGGGCCTGATGCGCGCCGTGCAGCGGCAGGAAGATCTCCTCGTAGGTGCCGCCCAGTCCCTTCAGTGTGATCATCTGCCCCCCGACAGCCACCTGCCGGCCGAGTACGCCGAACTCCAGCCCCTCCCGGGCGACCGTCGCCCCGGTCTCGGCGGCGCGCCGCAGCAGCGCCTGCGCGGCGGGCAGGACCTGCTGGGCCAGCACGACCAGGGTGTCGGCGCGGATGACCCCCGCCGTCCGCGCGGTGATCCGGTCCAGGCCCGCCGCCGGCTCCCGCTCGCCCACCGCCACGGGGGTGACGACCGACACCGGCGCGTCGAGCAGTGCGCTCAGCTCGCCGGCGTCGTCCCAGCCGGACTCAATCACGGCGAGGTCGGCGGGAGCGTCGGCGAAGGCGGCGAAGACCACGGCGGCAAGCAGCTCGAAGGCGCTCAGCCGGCCGTCGTCCTCGATCAGCGGCAGGTACGGCGCGATATCGGCGTAGGCGCGGCCGAGGACGTCGGGATCGATCGTGGCGCCGGCCAGCCCCACCCGCTGCTCGGCCCCAAGCCAGCCCGGCGAACTCAACGATCCCGCGCGGATGCCGAACGAGTGCAGCAGCGCGGTAATCGCCGACATCGTGGAGCTCTTCCCCACCGAGCCGGTCACCACGATGCTCGGAAGGGCCCGCTGCGGCTGGCCGAGCAGATCCAGCAGACGGTTCAGCCGGTCGAAGCCCGGCCGGGCGCGGACCTCGCGGCGCCGGGAGCACTCGGCCGCGAACGCGCGTGGGCCCTCCCGCTCATGATCAGGATCATGGGTGGTTCCGGTGGTCCCGGCGGCGCCTGTCACATCCCCGATGGTACGGCCCGATGGTCCGGGTCCACCGGGTTCACTCCCGCCCACGCAAGTGCCCGCGCAGGTGCCCGCGCTCCCCCCCGCAGAGGACGCGTCCGGCGCACCTGCCCGCAGACTCCCGCGGACTACTGTCGACCCCAGGTCGAAGGAGGGCGAAACCAGCCTGTGAAGTGGAACCAGCCTGTGAAGTGGACGTACGAGTCGGCGTGGGCCGCCCTGAACAACACGGTGGATCTCGAGAAGCAGACGATGCCGGCGGGTCGGCCGGTGCCGAGCCTCGACCGGATGCGGGAGCTGGCGGGCCGGCTCGGGGATCCGCACCGGGCGGTTCCGCTGATCCATCTGACCGGCACGAACGGCAAGACCTCGACGGCGCGGATCATCTCGGCGCTGCTGGGCGCGGCGGGGCTGCGGGTGGGGCTGTACACCAGTCCGCATCTGGAGCGGGTGAACGAGCGCCTGGTCGTCGACGGCCAACCGATCGGCGACGAGGAATTCGGACGCTGCGTGGGCACCGTCCTGGACGCGGCCGCCCCGATGAGCGGACGGCCCACCTTCTTCGAGCTGCTGACGGCCACCGCCTTCCGATGGTTCGCCGACCTGGCCGTCGACGTCGCCGTGGTCGAGGTGGGCCTGCTCGGCCGCTGGGACGCCACGAACACCGCCGACGGGCGGGTCGCGGTCGTCACCAGCATCGGCGCGGATCATCTGGACTACGCCGGGAGTATGGCGGGCGTGGCCCGCGAGAAGGCCGGGATCGTCAAGCCCGGCAGTCACCTGGTGCTCGGTGAGGTGGACCCCCGCTTCTACGACATCTTCGCCCGGACCCCGGCCACGGATATCCTGCGGCTGGGCCAGGACTTCGCCGCGGTCGCCGGCCACCCGGACGCGGCGGGTCGACGGGGCGGTTTCCGCACCCCGCAGGCGCGCTACGACGACGTGCGGCTGTCCCTGCACGGTGCCTATCAGGATGCCAACGCGGCGTGCGCCCTGGCCGCCGTGGAGACCTTCGCCGGTCATCCCCTCCCCGACGCCGTGGTCCGGACCGGTCTCGGGGGCGTTCGGGCGCCGGGACGCCTGGAAATCGTACGCGCACAGCCGCTGTGCGTGCTTGACGGGGCGCACAACCCGGCAGCGGGCGCGGCGCTCGCCCGGTCCCTGGGTGAGGAGTTCCCCGGGCGGGAGTGGACCGTCGTCTACGGGGCGCTGCGCGGTCACGACTACGAAGGGACTCTCGCGGAACTGCGCCACCAACCGATCAGCTCGCTGATCGCCTGCGAACCGGCGTCACCGCGGGCCATCCACGCCGAGCGCCTGGTCTCCGCGGCGCGGGCGCGGGGGATGCCGGCCCACGCCGCCTCCGACGTCGGCTGCGCCGTCCGCCACGCCCTGCGGGACGCGGCGGGGCCGGGTGGGGCGATCCTGGTGACCGGGTCTTTCTACCATCTGGCTGAGGCCCGCCGGACCCTGACCGCGCTGGACCCGACGCACGGGATGCACTGAGTGGGCGCCGTCAGGCCGACTTCTCCTGGCGGGGAGGCCGCTTGGACACGACGTCGCGCGGGACCAGCGTCGGATTGACGTGCTCCAGCACGACCTCGCGGGTGACGACGACCCGGGCCACGTCCTTGCGGCTCGGGATGTCGTACATCACCGAGAGCAGGACCTCTTCCATGATCGCTCGCAGCCCGCGGGCACCGGTCCCACGCAGGATCGCCTGGTCCGCGATGGCCTCGAGCGCGTCCGAGGTGAAGTCGAGGTCGACGCTGTCCAGCTCGAACAGTCGCTTGTACTGGCGGACGAGGGCGTTCTTCGGCTCGGTGAGGATGCGGATCAGCGCCTCCCGATCCAGGTTGGACACGCTGGTGATCACCGGGAGCCGGCCGATGAACTCCGGAATCATGCCGTACTTCAGCAGGTCCTCGGGCATGATGTCGCCGAAGACGTCGGATCCGTCCGGGTCGTCCTTGCCGTGCAGTACGGCGCGGAACCCCAGCGACTTCTTGCCGATCCTCGACTCGATGATCCGGTCGAGCCCGGCGAACGCCCCGCCCACGATGAACAGCACGTTCGTCGTGTCGATCTGGATGAACTCCTGATGCGGGTGCTTGCGCCCGCCCTGTGGCGGCACACTGGCCGTGGTGCCTTCGAGGATCTTCAACAGGGCCTGTTGCACGCCCTCACCGGACACGTCCCGCGTGATGCTCGGGTTCTCCGACTTCCGGGCGATCTTGTCGACCTCGTCGATGTAGATAATCCCGGTCTCGGCCTTTTTGACGTCATAGTCGGCGGCCTGAATGAGTTTGAGCAGAATGTTCTCGACGTCTTCCCCGACGTAGCCCGCCTCGGTCAGCGCGGTGGCATCGGCGATGGCAAACGGGACGTTGAGCATTCGCGCGAGAGTCTGGGCGAGCAGCGTCTTGCCGCAGCCCGTCGGCCCGAGCAGCAGGATGTTGCTCTTCGCGAGCTCGACCTCGCCCTTGCTCCCGTCACCGCTGGATCCGCCCGCCTGGACCCGCTTGTAGTGGTTGTAGACCGCGACGGAGAGGGTCTTCTTCGCCGTCTCCTGCCCCACCACGTAACTGTCGAGGAACTCGTAGATCTCGCGTGGCTTGGGCAGTTCGTCCCACTTGAGCTCGGAGGATTCGGACAGCTCCTCCTCGATGATCTCGTTACAGAGATCGATGCACTCGTCGCAGATATAGACGCCAGGGCCGGCGATGAGCTTCTTCACCTGCTTCTGCGACTTACCGCAGAACGAGCACTTGAGCAGGTCACCGCCATCACCGATGCGTGCCACCGAGGACTCAGTCCCTTCGTCCAGACGATGGTGTCGCCTGCATGTCAGGGGCGGTTGACACCGCCCAGTCGTCGCGTGTCTGCCTGCAACCATCCCCGTGGGGACGGTACCCCGCCGAGCCGTCCGGTGAGAGCCCAATCGCTCGGCTCATACCGGTCAGCCTACGGTCACCTTGGCCGTCCTCGCCCGTCCACGCAGTCCCATTAGGCCATCGCGTCACGGACGAGAACTGCTGACCGGGTTTCACCGCGTCGGCGCGTCGGGTGTGGTAGCGGCCGACGGCCGACGACCGCGTGCCGGCCTCGCGAGACGTCACGCCTCGCGAGGCTCCGACCGCGGGGTCGGACCGCCGGCCCGGCACCTCAGCGAGCGGTGGCGAGCCGGGAGGACTTCCGGGTCTTGATGACCTCGTCGATCAGGCCGTACTCCTTGGCCTCGTCGGCACTGAAGATCTTGTCACGCTCGATGTCCTTGCGGATGTCCTCTTCCTTCTTGCCGGTGTGGACGGCGAGCATCCGCTCCAGCAGGGACCGCATCCGCAGGATCTCCCGCGCCTGGATCTCGATGTCGCTCGACTGGCCCTCGCCCTGCGCCGACGGCTGGTGGATGAGGATCCGGCTGTTCTCCAGCGCGAACCGCTTCCCCGGCGTGCCCGCCGCCAGCAGCACCGACGCCGCCGACGCCGCCTGCCCCATGCAGATCGTCGAGATGTCCGGCCGCACGAACTGCATCGTGTCGTAAATCGCCGTCAACGACGTGAACGACCCACCCGGCGAGTTGATGTAGATCGAGATATCCCGGTCGGGATCCTCGGACTCCAGGAACAGCAACTGCGCCATCACGTCGTTCGCCGACACATCATCGATCTGCACACCGAGGAAGACGATCCGCTCCTTGAGCAGCTTCGAGTACGGATCCATGCCGTACTCGCCGCGGGAGGTTTTCTCGATGATGTTCGGCAGGACGTAGCGGCCCTGCGACTGGGCGGCTGCCTGGCGGGCCTGCTCGTGCCGCGTCTGCTGGTACAGCGTGTCGTGGAACATGGTGGCTGCCTCCGGGACGGATGACGACGGTTCGATCCGGTGAGCGGGGGCTCCGCTCAGCTCACCGGGCCTTCGCTGGGAACCTGGCGGGCCTGCTGGACGACGTGGTCGACGAAGCCGTAGTCCTTGGCCTCCTCGGCGGTGAACCACCGGTCCCGGTCGGAGTCGCGCTCGATCTGCTCGATCGGCTGACCGGTGTGGAAGGCGATGCGCTCCTGCATCATCCGCTTGGTGTAGAGCATCTGCTCCGCCTGGATGGCGATGTCGGAGGCGGTGCCCCCGATCCCACCGGACGGCTGGTGCATCATGATCCGCGCGTGCGGCAGGGAGTAGCGCTTACCCGACGCACCGGCGCAGAGCAGGAACTGCCCCATCGACGCGGCGAGACCGAGCGAGACGGTCGCGACATCGTTCTCGACGAACTGCATGGTGTCGTAGATCGCCATACCGGCGCTCACCGACCCACCCGGCGAGTTGATGTAGAGGAAAATGTCGCGGGTCGGATCCTCCGCGTTGAGCAGCAGGAGCTGCGCACAGATCGCGTTGGCGATCGAGTCCTCGACGACCGAGCCGAGGAAGACGATGCGGTTGGCCAACAGACGGTTGAAAACCTGGTCGTCGAACGCGGGTCCACCCTGACCGGGTGCACGAAGGTCCGGACCCGGAACCGGCAGGCGCGGGGCTGCGATGTTACTCACGGTCAGCTCCTCGACTTCCTCACATGGGGCGGCTGATTGACCGGCTCGACACTATCTGTGACACGCCCCAGTTCCCGCCCTTCCCGCCCGATGTTCGCGCTGGGCGTGAGGACGGGCCAGTCCGGCCGGCCCGGGGCCGCTGGGCGCTCATGGCCAGCCGGGCGCGGGCTGGTTCGGCGCGGCGCCGTCCGGTCACGGAAGGCGGCGATGGTGAGACGAAAAGCGGGGGCTGGCCACGGTTCCGGGTGGGAACGGTGACCAACCCCCACGATGCGCCTGTTATGACCCGATGGTTGCTTCGGGAGGAACTCGACCGCGCCAGCGGCGAGGCGCCGATCAGCCGTTGCCGTCGGTCTTTGCCTCAACTGGCTCAACCGGCTCAACCGTGGCGTCCCCGGGGGCGACTGCCTCCGCCGCGACGGTGACGTCGTGGTCATGATCCGCGTCCGCGTCGGCGCCCGGCTGCGGACGGGCCGGCAGAGCGAGCTCGACGGAGGTCCCCGCACTGTCGACGACTTTGGCGTTCTCCAGCAACAGGAAGAGCGCCTTGGTCCGCAGGACATCGGCCATCAGGGCCGTCAGACCCTCGCCCTGCGCAAGCTGCTGCGCGTAGACGTCCGGCTGCACCCCGGAGCGCTGGGCACGCAGGATGATCTGCTCCATCAGCTCGCCCTGGTCGATCCCAATCGACTCGGCATCGATCACCGCGTCCAGGATGAACTGGGAGCGGATGGCCTTGCCGGCGGACTCGCGGACCTCCGCGTCGAACTCCTCCTCGGTCTGGCCGAGGGTCTCCAGGTAGGACGTGCGGTCCGTGCCGATGTACTCCAGCTCGCGGGAGAGGCGGTGCTCACGGGCCTCGATCTCGCCGACGAGCAGCGAGCCGGGCACCGGCACCTCCACCCGCTCCAGGAGGCTTTCCAGCAACTTCTCCCGGGCTTGGCCGACCTGTTCGGTGCGGCGCGACTGCTCCAGGCGCGCCCGGATGTCCGCACGCAGCTCGTCGAGGGTGTCGAACTCGCTGACGGTGGTCGCGAAGTCGTCGTCCAGGGCCGGGAGCTCCTTCTCCTTGACCCCGCGGACCGTCGCCGTCACCTGGGCGGGCTGACCGGCCTGCTCGCCGGAGAGCAGCTCCGTGGTGAAGGTACGAGTCTCGCCGTCCGTGGCGCCGATGATCGCGTCGTCGAGACCCTCGACCAGGTTGCCACTGCCGACCTCGTAGGACAGCCCGGTCGCCTCGGCATCCTCGATCGGCGTGCCGTCTGCCTCGGCGGACAGGTCGAGCGAGACGTAGTCACCCGCCTGCACGACCCGCTCCACCGGCGTGAGCACCGCGAAACGATCACGCAGCGCGCCGACCTGCTCCTCGACCTGCTCGTCGGTGACCTCGACGGCGTCAACGATGACCTCAAGCTCCGAGAACTCCGGCAGGGTCACCTCGGGCCGGACGTCCACCTCGGCGGTGAAGACGAGCTGGCCGCCGTCGGCGAACTCGGTGATGTCCACCTCGGGCCGGGACAGCACGTCGACCTCCTCGGCCTGCACGGCCTCGGAGTAGAGCTGCGGCAGCGCCTCCTGGACGGCTTCGTCCAGGATGACATCCCGGCCCAGCCGCTGGTCCAGGATGCGCGGCGGGACCTTGCCCGGCCGGAAGCCCGAGACCCGGACCTGGCGGGCAAGCTTGCGATATGTGGCCTCGAGCGAGGGCTTGAGCTCGTCGAAGGGCACCTCGACAGTGAGCTTGACCCGGGTCGGGCTGAGGGTCTCCTTGGTGGCCTTCACGGCGCGACGGTCTCCTGGTACGACGTTGGACAGGGGGGTGACACGCCGAGGCTATCGGTCGGGGCGGGGAGACTCGAACTCCCGATCTCCTGCACCCAAAGCAGGCGCGCTAGCCACTACGCTACGCCCCGAGGCGTTGCCTGCTCATTCTACGGGGTAAGCTCGCATCGATCACCTCGCGGGTGTAGCTCAATGGCAGAGCCCCAGCCTTCCAAGCTGGCCATGCCGGTTCGATCCCGGTCACCCGCTCCACTCTGAGTGGGTTGTGTCCGTGCGGGGGCGGACACTCGTCGTTCCGCCAGGCCTACCGGAATGGCCGAGCCCCCCGCATGCTAGGTGGATCCTGCTCCGGGCGTGGTTGGTCTCTTGCCGGTCAGAGGGAGCGGGCGATGAGCTCCTTCATGATTTCGTTGGTGCCGCCGTAGATCCTCTGGACGCGGGCTGCGGCGTACATGCGGGCGATGGGGTACTCAGTCATGTAGCCGTAGCCGCCGAAGATCTGTAGGCAGCGGTCGACGATCTCGCACTGCTTGTCGGTGGCCAGGTATTTGGCCATGGACGCGGTTGCGCCGTCGAGCCGGCCAGCCACATGCTCGGTGATGCAGTGGTCGATGAAGGTGCGCAGCGCCAGCGCTTCGGTACGGCACTCGGCGAGCACGAACCGGGTGTTCTGGAATTCCAGCAGGGGTTTGCCGAACGCCGTGCGCTCCTTGGCGTAGGCGATGGCCAGGTCGACGGCGTGTTCGGCGGCAGCCGCGGCATTCACCGCGATGGACAGCCGTTCCTGCGGCAGTTGCTGTACCAGCTGCATAAAGCCTTGGCCCTCGGCCGGACCGAGCAGGTTGGCCGCCGGCACCCGCATGTCGGTGAAAGCCAGCTCGCGGGTGTCGGTGCCCATCGCGCCGATCTTCTGCAGCACCCGGCCGCGTTCGAACCCTTGCAGCCCTTGGGTTTCCGCCACGATCAGCGACAGCCCTCTGCCGCCGGGCGCGTTGCCGGTGCGGGCCACGATGATGAGCAGGTCACAGTGGGTACCGTTGGTGATGAACGTCTTCGCACCGTTGATCACGTAATGGTCACCCTCGCGCCGGGCGGTGGTGCGCACGGCCTGCAGGTCGCTACCGGTGCCCGGTTCGGTCATCGCGATCGCGCCGACGAACACACCGGACGCCAGTCTGGGCAGCCAGCGCTGCTTCTGCTCGTGGCCGCCGTAGGCGTTGATATAGCGCGCGACGATCGGGCTGTGCACCAGGTAGGCCCAGCAGTCGTCGGCAATGTAGCCCTGCTCGCGCAACACCACGGCCTCGTGCGCGAACGTGCCGCCACCGCCGCCGTACTCGATGGGGCAGCTGATGCACAGCAGGCCGATCTCGCCGGCCTTGTTCCAGAACTCGCGGTCGACCGCGTGCTGTTCGGTCCACCGCTCGTGGTTGGGTTCGGATTTCTTGGCCAGGAAGGTGCGGGTAAGGTTTTGGAGCTGATCGAGCTCCTCGGTCATCCACGATGATCGGTAGGTCATAGTCTGTCCTCAGTGGCCGGTGAAGTTGCCGGCGATCCATTCGGCGATCTTCGTCGCGGTGGCAAGGGTTTCGGTGTCGGGGCCGACCTGGCCGACCTACCCGATCTGCCCGTCAAAGGCCGCGGTCGCCGCGGTGTTGACGATGACGGCTTCTCCGATGCCCATGCTGTCCGACGGTACGGCAGGCTTTGCAAATGGTCAGCGGTGCTCGGCGTCCCCGCGCAAGGCAGCGCGGCCGAGATCGGCAGAGCCCACGACCCCGCCGTCGCCCGCATGCACGACCCCGCCGTCGCCCGCATGTACGCCGAGCACCCCGCCCAGCTGCGCTACCTGCGCCGCGCGCTGATCGACCCGGAACACGACAACACCAAGATGATCATCCTGCTTGCCGACCTCACTCCCTGCTCGCCGACCTCACTCTCAGCTAGGTCCGCGACCTACGTGCCGCCGGCATTTCCACCAAGCCCGATCCAGAGCACACCCAGGCGCTGGGCATCCTGATCCGCGAACTCGGCCCTCGCCTGCGGCAACCCGTGGTCGAGTAGTTCTGGAACCACCTCGCCCAGGACGCGCCCACCGCCGGGCCACCGCCAGAGCCGACGATCAAAATCAGACCGGTCCCGCGCCCCTGACGCAGAGCTCCGGCGTGCCTGCGGTGACGTTCTCCCGTGCCGCGGCGGGTGCGGCCGAACCCGGCGGCGTGTTCCGGCCCGGTTCAGCCTGGCCACCCGGTTCAGCCGCGCGGCGTGGAGCGGTCGGTGAAGCTTCGGCTGCAATTCGGATGCAAGAGGTATTTTGCGGGGGCTTCCCGACTGCGGACCGGATGCGGATCAAATATTCAGAGGAGGCCGATAGTGAGGCGTCGTGGCTGGCTCCCGGTAGCCGCGTGTGTGGGGATCGGCCTTAACGGCATCCGGCTGCGCGGCCGGGTAGGTGCCATCGACGTCATCGAATCGGTGGACCATGGGCATCCGGGAGGCGAGCCCGGCTCGGACGACCCTCACGCGCAGCATCCGTCGTACATCCTCCTCCTCGCCTCCGGAGTGCGTCTCGGCCCCGAGCATCGCCGCGCAGCCGACACCTACGCGCGTCGGCACGGCTACGAGGTCCTCGACCTGGTCCCAGCCGAGATGTCGGCGCACCGGATCCTCGACCTGGCGCGGATGGTCGACCCGTCCACCTACCGGTCAGCCCGGCTGGCCCGCGGTCGCGGGGCCTTCCAGGCGGTGCTCGTCAATGCAGAGGTGCTAGCCCGCACCGGCCTCACCACCGCGGACAGCACCGATCTCACCGAGGCCGAGCTCGTGGCCGTGCTCGAGACGTGCAAACGGCACGCTGCCGCCTCCACCGACCTCGCCGTGCTGCCCGGCCTGGTCGGTGCCGAGCCGGACGACGGTCGCACCCGGCTGTCCGTGCACCGCGCCGCCTATGCATGGGGGCCCGCCAGGCGGGTCCTGCCCGCGCTGCGGGACGCCGCCATCCTGCTCGGGGCTACCAGCAACCCGCTCGCGGCACTCACGGCGGTGACGATGTCCTGGCTGCAGCCGGTCGCCGTGGGCGGTAGCCGGCTACGGGTGACGCCCGGGACGCTGCGGCGCAGCATGCTGACGCGGCGACGCGGTGCCCTCCTCCAACTGGTGGGGATGCCGAGCCGAACCCGTGAGCTTCTCGGCGCACCGACCATCGGCCCGGATCCGGCGACGTGCCCGCGGGCTCCACGGCCGATCAGAACGGCGGGCAGGCCCACCCCCACGGAGATCACCAAGAGGAGATCCCAGTACCGGCGGGATCTCGCCAACGGTCTTGACCGGTTCCTCGAGCCGCCTCGCACGACCTGCCCGTGGTGCGGCGGAAACGACCTCTCCGTGCGCATGAACGGCCGCGACGTCTCCCAGGGCAAGCCCGGCCGGTTCCGCTACGACCAGTGCGGCGACTGCGGCCACGTCTTCCAGAATCCCCGGCTCTCCTTCGAAGGTCTGGACTTCTACTACCGGGACTTCTACGACGGACTCGGCGCCGCCATGATCGAGGAGGTCTTCGGGTTCAGCCCGGGACCCTATCTCCACCGGGCCAGCCTGTCGATACCGACGCCCCGTCGCTGGTTGGACGTGGGAGGTGGCCATGGACATTTCTGTAACGTGGCGAGAACGGTCTGGCCGACGACCTCGTTCGACGCACTCGACATCAGGGCGAGCATCGAGGAGGCGGAACGCCGACGCTGGGTAGATCGGGCCTACCGCGGATTATTTCCCGATATCGCCGCCGATCTGGCCGACCAGTACGACGTCATCAGCATGTTCCACTACCTCGAACACACCCGGGATCCGCTGGCCGAGCTGGATGCCGCCGCACTCGCGCTGGCCCCGGGCCGCCATCTGCTGATCGAGGTACCGAATCCGGAGAGCCCCGCGGCCCGTATGTACCGCCAACTGTGGCCGGGATGGCTGATTCCGCAACATCAGCACCTTATGCCGGCGGCCAATTTGGCAGCTGCCCTGAACGAACGTGGCTTCGCGGTCCAGAAGATCCGGTTCGGTGATGTCCATCAGCAGGGGGACCCGGTGATGGCCCTGTATGGGCTGCTCCAGACCGTCGCGCCGTCACCGTCCTCAGCGTAGCGCACCGAGGAGGATCCAGGACGCCCGCGGAGGATCCGGGCGCTGACCGCGGCCGCCATGGTCCCCGCATTCGTAGCAGGCCTGGCCCTGGACGCGATGAGCCGGCCTTATCTGACCGCCGGCAGCCGGTCGAACGCCTACCGCATCCTCGCCCGTCGGATGTGAACCGGAGCGCCATATTCCCACCACCCGAGCGTGATGGCCATGAATGGCCATGAACCGTGAGTGCCGGACACCACGGAACCATGGTGTCCGGCACCGTGCCGGCCAAAGAACCCGGGCGGGCATTGCCGATCGGAATCCGTTCCGGACACCCTCGCCAACGCCGCTACACGTTTCTCCTAGCGGTTCGCCGTATTTCAGTGGCGCTCCGTCCAGGTTCTCTCGTCAGCTCAGGCCCAGTCCAAGTCCCAG
>NZ_CDWTNB010000049.1:0-24365 GCF_977947065.1 Frankia sp. CgJB1 | reverse complement strand
GGCCCAAGCCGGAGCGGCCGGCCGTGGCCTCCGCGACGTCACCGGCGCCCACGGGGCCGGTCCCGCCACCGGGGCAGACGACGCCGCCCGGCCCGCCGACCGAGCTGGCCCCGGCCGGCAACTGACCCAGTCCGGCAACTGACGCCGCTGACGCCGGTCGGAACCGGCTTTGGCTGGAGAACCCACCTCGGCCCGTCACCGGCTACGCCTATCGAAATACCATCCCGCCCTGGGGCGGGAATACCGTGTGGTACAGGACCGCAGGACCGCAGGACCGCAACACCGCACGAGGCGTGGACATCCACCTGAGTGCGCGTCAGCACACGCAGTGAGGAGCGTGCCGCCATGTCCGTCGAGAAGCCCAACTGGTCCAGGTGGCAGTACGAGCTGGTACTGGTCAGTTTTCACAGCCGTGGCCAGCTCGAGCAGCTCTTTGCGACCCTTCCGTTGGACATGCCGATTGTGATCATCGATAACGCCGAGGGCGTCGACCGCGTTGACGAGCTGATCGCGGGCCGGCCCAACAGCCGTTACCTTGACTCCGGCGGCGGCAAGGGATTCGCGAAGGCCGCCAACATGGGCATCCGTTCGTCGCGCTACGAGTACGTGGTGCTCGGCAACCCGGACAGCCGGCCCGCCGTGGAGGTCATCGACACGCTGGTCGACGACCTCATCGCCGATCCCGAACTGGTGACCAGCGCGGCCACCATGAAGGGGCACGACGACAAGCCCGAGCTCGGTAACGGCGGCTGGGAGCCGACGCCCCGCCGGGTGCTGCTGCACGTGCTGGGAGCGCACAAGGTGGCGCCGAGCTCGGCGCTGTTCGCCCGGCCGACACCGGGCCGCCCGATGAACCCCGAGTGGCTGACCGGCGCCTGCATGGCGGTCCGCCGGTCCACCTTCCTCGAACTAGGTGCCTTCGATGAGACGTTCTACGTCTACAACGAGGACATGGCGCTCGGCCGGGCGATCCGTGAGGCGGGGCTGCGGCAGAAGCTGCGCACCGATCTGCTGGTACCCCACGGGGCGGGAGGTTCCGGGGCCGGTAAGACGTGGATGCTGCAGATGCGCGGTGCGTCCATGGTGCGTTATCTACGTAAGCACAATGCGCCGGCCCGGGTGAACGTGATGCGCTCGATGCTCGTCGCCGGCTACGCCGGACGTACGGTGCTCTCTCGAGCCCGGGGCAGGAAGGCAGTGGCTGACGAGCACGCCGCATATATCAAGGGCCTGCTGGTCGGGCCGCCGGCCAAGTAGCCGCGCCCGTTCCCTCGTTCGTTCCCTGCCTGTTCAGCGGGCTGGCTGTCCGATTCGTCCCTCTGGACAGGTAGGGAAGTGAACTCGGTGGTCCCGGGCTCAGGTGAAGCGGGCTACCCGCCATTCCCGGCGACCGCGGCGGACCAGGATGACCGAGCCGTGCAGCAGATCCTTGGTCCCGACGGTGGCTTCCACGCCGACCCGTTCCCCGTTCACCAGGACCGCACGGTTGCCCAGGTGCTCGCGCGCATCCCGCTTGCTGCTGGCGAGGCCGGTGGTGATCAGCAGATCGACGACCGGCCAGCCGTCCTCCTCGAGCCGGGCGGCTGGCTCCTCGACCGTGGGCACGTCGGCGAAGACGCCGGAGAGCAGATCCGCGCCGATCGCCTTCACGTCCCCGCTGAACAACGCTGCCGACGCCGCCTCGGCCGCGTCGACCGCGGCTTGGCCGTGCACCAGTGCGGTGATCTCCCGCGCCAGGTGACGCTGCAACGCTCGCCTGCCCGGAGCCTCGGCGTGCTCGGCGAACAGCCGCTCCAGCGGCTCACGGTCGATGAGCGAGAAGAACAGGGCGAACCGGCGTGCCTCGTCGTCAGACAGATTGATCACGAACTGGTACAGGGTGTAGGGCGAGGTGCGGTCGGCCGAGAGCCAGACCGCTCCCTTCTCCGACTTGCCGAACTTCGTGCCGTCCGAACGCAGCAGCAGCGGGCAGGTCAGCCCGTGTACCTGGGTGCGCAGCACCCGCCGTACGTAGTCGATCCCGGCGACGATGTTGCCCCACTGGTCGGAGGCGCCCATCTGGAGGGTGACCCCGTGGTCCTCGCACAGGCGGCGGAAGTCGTACGCCTGGAGCAGGGAGTAGCTGAACTCGGTGTAGGTCAGGCCGAGATCGGGATCGTCCAGCCGCCGGCGCACCGAGTCACGGCGGACCATCTCGGTGACGGGGAAGTGCTTGCCGACGTCCCGCAAAAATTCGATCATCCCGAGTCCGCCGAGCCAGTCGGCGTTGTCGACGAACTGCGGGAGCTGGCCGGAGTCCAAGGCCCGGGCGAAGACGGATTCCATGATCTCCTGTTGTCCGAGCATGTTTGTCCGTACCTCCTGGGCGGTGAGCAGGCTGCGTTCCACCGACTTGCCCGACGGGTCGCCGATCAGACCCGTGCCACCGCCGAACAGGGTGACCGCGCCGATCCCCGCCCGTGCGGCCCGGATCAGCAGGGTCATCGGCAGCAGGTTGCCGATCGTCAGCGAGGGGGCCGTCGGGTCGAAGCCGATGTAGCAGCGCCGCCGTCCGCTGTCGAGGTGCTCCCGCAGTTCGGCGGGATCGGTGCTGTCGTGGAGGAGTCCACGCCAGGACAGCTCGTCCAGGAGCGCGTGTGTCATGGGCCCATGGTAAAAGTGGCGCGCCGGTCCACCGTGTCACGGCGAGATCACCCGGTAGGGGAGTGCGGGCGGACGCGGCTGCCCGTGCGGCCCGGCCCCGCCCGCGCCGCGCGCTGCCAGGCGTACAGCAGATGTGTCACGATCCCGAGCAGGACGCCCAGCGAGGCCGCGATGCCGAGCCCGGCGGCCCAGGCCAGTGGCGAGAGTTCCGACGAGCCCGGGCCGGCTGCGCCGATCTGACCGGTGCTCGTCGGACCGGTGCTCGTGAGCGTGGCGTCGTCCCCGTGGGTCGTCGCGTCGTCGGCGGATCCCCGGGCCTGCCCGCCGGGCATGATGCGGCCGGCGGCCGGCGCGGGTCCGCCCACCCCCCAGCGCGTCGGTTCCGACAGCAGCGGATTGGTCCTGACCACCGGCACGGCCCGGGTCAGCGCCGCGACGGGGTCGACGATGCCGAAGCCGAACTCATCGTCGCGGCCAGGAGGGCCCGCATCCCGCGCGGTGTAGACGAGCCGATCGATGACGTTGGGTGCGTCCAGGTCCGGCTGGGCGGCCCGGATGAGGGCGACAACGCCCGCGACGATCGCCGCGGAGTTCGAGGTACCGCCCCCGGTGTCCAGGCCGTCCGGGGAGACCCTGGTCGGGACGGGGGCCCGGATACCGGGGGCCGGCGCGGCGATGACGGCCCGCGGCCCGCGGGCCGATTCCCGCCAGAAACCATCAGCGGCCGTCGATCCGGTCACCGCGACCATTCCCGGGATGCTGGCGGGGGAGTTGATCGCGGTGTCGCCGGACTCGACGTTCCCCGCCGAGGCGACCACCACCACGTCGTGCGCGAGGGCGTAGCCGACCGCCTTCTCCTCGTCCGGGGTCGCCGCCCCCGTCGAGCCCAGGGAAAGGTTGATGACGTCGGCGCCCAGATCGACCGCCCGGCGGATGCCGATCGCGACCTTCTCCGAGTTCGCCTCGGCGCCGGTCGAGACGGGCAGGATCTTGGCGGCCGGGGCGATGCCGCGGACCTCGGGCCGGCCGTTGTCGTTGCGACCGGCGATGATGCCCGCCATGGCGGTGCCGTGCCCGTTCGGATCATTGTCGCGCCAACCGTCCCGCGCCGCCCCGGGACCGATACCGGTACCGGGAAGCAGCTGACCCCACAACTTGGGCTGGCTGGCGTCGACCCTGCCGTCGATGACGGCCACCACCGTGCCCGCGCCCTGGCTGATCCGGTGTGCCTGGGCGAGTCCCAGGACAGCGTGGTACCACTGCGAGCCTCGGGCGGGCGCGATCGGAGCCGGGTCGGGCCCGGCCGCGTGCGGCGGGACGACGGCGCCGGCCGGAGCGGTCGTCATCACGAGGCCGACCAGCAGCGCGAGGCCGACCAGCAGGCCGAGCATGGCGCGGTGGTGCATGAGGGGGTCCTGCCTCCGGGGCTACCGCTCGGCGGGCGTGGCTGATCGTGTCCGGTTACGCGCCCTGTTTGAGGAAGTTTTCCACATTGCATGGTCTAGGCAGACCACTGTTACCAAGCAGGTAGCTCGTCCGGATGGCCCGGCGTGGTTTTCTCGGCTTCAGCTGTGGTTTTCCCGGCTTCAGCGCCTTCGACGGCGCAGGAGACGGCCGATGCCCGGTGGGGCGTGCCGCTGCCGGGTGACCGCCTCCCCGGTCCCGGTCCCGATCGACGCGCAACCTCCACGGACCGCGGCACGCTCCTCGCGTCCCCGGCTGCCGCCTTGGCCTGATGGCCGCTCCGTCGCGTATCAACACTTACGTGACGGTAGAGTGCCGAGAAAGTGCGTATGGGCGCCGCGAAGAGTCGCACCGGGAGGGGCCGCAGCAATGACCGATAGAAGGGACGTCGGCACAGGCGTCGGCGAGGGCGTCGCGTCACCGCCGGGACACCCGCGGATCGCCGAGCTGACCGCGCGCGCCGCCATGAGCGAGATCCCGGCCGCGGCGCTGTGCCGTGATCTCGCCGTCGCGCACGAGCGGGTCGGCGACGACGCCGGAGCCGTGCGGTGGGCCCTGGCGCTCACCGACGCCGGCAGCGATCTCGGTGCCTGGTCGGCCGTTGCCGGCGTGCTGCGCCGCGTCCTGCCGCGGGTCGCGCCGCTGCCGAGGTCCGCGCGGGTGGCCGTGCTCGGCAGTTACACGACATCGCAGTTCGCCGCGCTGTTGCCGCTGGCCGCGGCGCGAGCCGGGGTCGCCGTCGAGGTCTACGAATGCGGCTACGGGCAGTACCGCCAGGAGATCCTGGACCCCGCGAGTGAGCTCTACCGGTTCCGGCCCGACGTCGTCGTGCTCGCGGTGCACGCTGGGGAGACCGCCCTGCCGGCGGTCGCCGACGACCCAGCCGCCGCGGTGGCCACCGAGGTCGAGCGTTGGACGTCGCTGTGGGACATGATCATAAATCGGTGCGGGGCCCGGATCGTCCAGCACACCTTCGCCATCCCCGGCGAGGTCGCGCTCGGCCATCTGGCGCTGCGGGTTCCCGGCTCCCGGCCGACGATGCTCGCGCGGGTCAACGCCGAACTCGGCCGGGTGTCCGGCCAGCGGGGCGACGGGGTCGCCTTCGTCGACTGCGAGCGGCTCGCCGCCGACGTGGGCAAGCGTGCCTGGTTTGACGCGCGGTACTGGCACCGGTCCAAGCAGGCGGTGTCGCTCGCGCAGGTGCCGCTGTTGGCCCGGCACACCGCCGCGGTGATCGGGGCCCAGCTGGGAACGAGCCGGAAGTGCCTGGTCCTCGACCTCGACAACACCCTGTGGGGCGGCGTGCTCGGGGAGGACGGCCTGGCCGGCATCGCGCTCGGCGACGGCGCCGTCGGGGAGGCGTTCGCCGCGTTCCAGACGTACGTCGCCGAGTTGAAGGCCCGCGGGGTCGTGCTCGCCGTCTGTTCCAAGAACAACGACGCCGACGCCCGGGAGGCGTTCGAGCGTCATCCGGGGATGCGGCTCGGCCTTGATGACATCGCGGTGTTCAGTGCCTGCTGGGACGACAAGCCGACGCAGATCCGCCGGATCGCCGCCGCGCTCGGCCTCGGCCTCGACGCGCTGGTCTTCGTCGACGACAACCCGGCCGAACGCGAGGTCGTCCGCCAGCTCGTTCCCGAGGTGGACGTCGTGGCGCTGCCCGCCGATCCGCACGGCTACGTCCGGGCGCTGGCGGACTACCCCTTCTTCGAGGCCACCGCCCTCACGGCCGAGGACGCCGCGCGCACCGCCGCGTACCGGGCCCGGGCCGAGACGGCCGCCGCCGCGGCGGCGGCGACCTCGCTGGAGGACTTCCACCGCGGGCTGGACATGACCACCACCGTAGTCCCGCTCGACGACATGACCCTGCCGCGGGTCGCCCAGTTGGTCGGCAAGACCAACCAGTTTAACCTGACCGGTCGCCGCCGGGGCGCCGCTGAGATCGAGCGGCTGGCCGCCGACCCCGGCACGGCGGTGTTCTGTGTCCGGCTCGCCGACCGGTTCGCCGACCACGGTCTGGTCGCCGTGGTCATCGCGGTGGAGTCGGCGGGCGCGCTGGACATCGACACCTGGCTGATGAGCTGCCGGGTGATCGGCCGGACCCTCGAGGACGAGGTTGCCGCGCTTGTTCTCGCCGAGGCCCGCCGCCGCGGCCTCGCCCGCGTGACCGGGCACTACCGGCCGTCGGCGAAGAACGTTCTGGTGGCCGGCCTCTACGAACGGCTCGGTTTCGAGCGGGTAGGGCGGGTCGACCCGGCGCCGGTGACGCTGCCGGCCGGGAGATCAGCCGGGGTGGTGCCCGCACCTCCGGACGGGATCACCTCGGCTGCGGAGACGACGTACTGGAGCCGTGATGCGCGGTCACCGTACCTGCCGCCTGGGCTCATCCGGGTCGTCGTGGCCGAGCCGTCCGGCGCCGTGGCCGGGCTGTCCCCCCAGGTGCTCCCCCAGCCGTGGCTGCGGGACCGCAAGACGGAAGAGGTGCCCCGCTGATGGTGCAGGAGCGACTGCGGCAGATCTTCGATGGCACGGCCGGCGATCAGGACACCCGGGATGCCTCCGACCTCGGGCTGTGGGAGATCCTGCAGGAGGACTGGCGCCGGCACTACAAATCGTTCGCCCACCCGGGCCTGCACGTGCTCGCCGTCTATCGCATCGGGCAGTGGCGGCGCACCCGGAGCCGGCCCGTCCGCGGGATCGTGACCGTCTTCTACAAGGTGGTCAACAAAATGATCATCCGTAACCTGTATGGGGCCGAGCTCGACGAGCAGGCGCGGCTCGGCCGCCGGGTCCACATCGGCCATCACCAGGCGATCCTCATCCCGCCGCATTGCGTGATCGGGGACGACTGCACCCTGCGGCACAACCTGACCATCGGCTACGCGAGCGGTACGGCGGACCCGCGGGACGTGCCGAAGGTCGGCAAGCGGGTCGAACTCGCCCCCGGGATCCATCTCATCGGGGCGATCAGCATCGGCGACGACGCCAAGATCGGCCCGGGCTCGATCGTGATGACGGACGTGCCGGCGGGCTCGACCGTCTTCGCCGCTCCCGCGCGGGTGATGCGCCCGCCGGTGCGTTGAGACCGTCCGGGTGACGCGTCCGCCGGCACGCTGAGACCGCCGACGCGCCACTGCGGGATGTCGGCGACCGGCTCGTGGGATCGACTCGGTACGGTTTGAGGCCGGAACGCCGGTGTCCGATTGGACCCGACCTGTGCCGTTGCCGAGATGGGGAGGACTCGCGGATGAAGGTGCTCGTGACGGGCACGGAGGGGTACCTGGGATGCCTGCTCGCGCCCGAGCTGCTGCGTGATGGCCACGAGGTCATCGGGGTGGACACCGGCTACTACAAGTACAGCTGGCTGTACCGCGGCGTCGACCGGACCCCGTTGACCCTTGACAAGGACCTCCGCCATCTCACGGTCGAGGACTTCGCGGGGGTCGACGCCGTCGTGCACATGGCGGAGCTGTCCAACGACCCGCTCGGCGCGCTCGCCCCGGACGTGACGTACAAGGTGAACCACGTCGGCTCGGTCCGGCTGGCGAAGCTGGCCAAGCAGGCCGGCGTCGAACGGTTCGTCTACATGTCCTCCTGCAGCGTCTACGGCGTCGCGACCGGTGCGGACGTCACCGAGGCCTCGCCGGTGAACCCGCAGACCCCCTACGCCGAGTGCAAGGTCTACGTGGAGCGTGACGTCGCCCCGCTGGCGGACGACACCTTCTCGCCGACCTTCCTGCGCAACGCCACCGCCTACGGTGCCTCCCCGCGGCAGCGCTTCGACATCGTGCTCAACAACCTGGCCGGGGTGGCCTGGACCACCGGCGAGATCGCGATGACCTCGGACGGCACCCCGTGGCGCCCGCTGGTCCACGGGCTCGACATCGCGAAGGCGATCCGCCTGGTGCTGACCGCACCGCGCGGCATCGTGCACAACCAGATCTTCAACGTCGGCGACAGCGAGCAGAACTACCAGGTGAAGGAGATCGCGGACGCGGTTGCCACGGTGTTCACCGGCTGCACGCTGAGTTTCGGTGACAACGGCAGCGACAACCGCAGCTACCGGGTGTCGTTCGACAAGATCGCCTCCACCCTGCCCGGCTTCTCCTGCGACTGGAACGCGCTCAGGGGCGCCCAGCAGCTGCACGACGTCTTCACCCGCATCCAGCTCGACAACGAGACGTTTACCGGCCGCGGGCACACCCGGCTCAAGCAGCTTCAGTACCTGATCCGCACCGGCCAGCTCGACACCGACCTGTTCTGGGCCCATCCATGATCATTACGTCGACGCCGATCGCCGGGGTGATGATCGTCGATGTCGAGCCGTTCTCCGATGCCCGCGGCATGTTCGCGCGTACGTTCTGTGCCGGCGAGTTCGCCGCCGCGGGGCTCACGGTCGACGTCGCCCAGTGCAGCGTGGCCTACAACGCCTCCGCGGGCACCGTCCGCGGGATGCACTGGGCGGGGGAGCCGGTGCGGGAGACCAAGCTGGTGCGCTGCACCCGCGGCGCCCTGCTCGACGTCGTCATCGATCCCCGCCCGGACTCGCCGACCTATCTGCGGCACGTGGCGGTGGAGCTCTCGGCCGACAACCATCGGGCGCTGTTCATCGACGCGGGCCTGGCGCACGGGTACCAGACGCTCGTCGACTCCACCGAGGCGACTTATCAGATGAACGTCCCGTTCACGCCGGGACACGACCGTGGGCTGCGCTTCGACGACCCGCGGCTGGGCATCGTCTGGCCGCTGCCCGTCTCGGTGATCTCCGACAAGGACCGTGCCTGGCCGCTGCTGGCCGGCGATGGTCCGGCCGGGGGCCAGGCCGGACCGTCCGGCGACGCCGTGCCACCCGGGTCTTCCGGCATTCAGCGTGATGTAGCTCACACATTTGGCGAGGTCGGCGCGACAGCCTGAATCCGTCGCCCCCGGTTCGGCCAACCGTCGGGCGAGGGCCCCGCTCCACCAGTGAAAATCAATGCTGGCAGGGAAAAGTGGGCGGGGCGTGGGGTGTTGCCCGCGAACGGGGGCGGGCGCGGGGAGGCATCCCGTGGTCGGAGGGTGGTGCCACGGCTTCCTCTCGGCGACTGTGGGTCATGTGGGGGGTGGTGTCCACCGGCTAGCATGACCCGGCGTGCGCAGCACCCGTGACCGCCGATCTTCGCCGGAAAATCATCGGGCTGCCGTCGGCGGTGCCGGCGGTGGCATCTCGCCGACGGAAACGAGCGCTCGTCCGGCGGTCGCCGCTGCGGCGGTGGGTGGCGGGTGTCCGGCCGATGACCGGTGCCCGCACGCCCGGGGTTCGCGCTCTCCTCCGTGCCTTCGCCGGCGATCGCCCGGCGGCGTGGCGGCCCGTCCCGGCTTCACGAAGATCATGTCGTTCGCGGGACCGTCGCGTCCTTCTGGTCGGATGGGCGGTCATCATGTCGTTCGGCCTCTCGTTCGGCCTCGCGGCCGGCTGGCACAGCCATTCCCGTCCACCAGATCGTGAAGATCGATGTCGACACCTCACCTAGGGGAACGCATGTCATCCGCAACCCCGGCCCAGCGCGGTAGTGGCACCGCCGAGGCCGACGCGACCCAGAAGCAGGATGTTCCCGGCGGCCTCGCCACGGCGGTAACCGCCTGCCGGTCCTGCGGCGGACCGGCCCCGCGCCTGTTCCTCTCCCTGGGGTCCACCCCCATCGCCAACCGCCTGGTGCGCGCCGACGCCCTCGACGCGACCGATCCGTCGTTCCCGCTTGAGGTCGGCTTCTGCGAGGCCTGCGCACTCGTGCAGCTCACCCACGAGCTGCCGGTGTCCGAGATCTTCGACGAGGACTATCCCTACTTCTCCTCGTTCTCCGACATGCTCGTCCGCCACGCGGAGAAGCACGTGATCGACCTGATCGCGAGCCGCAACCTCGGGCCGGACAGCCTGGTGGTCGAGGTCGCCAGCAACGACGGCTACCTGCTGAAGGCGTTCGTCGAGCGGGGCATCCCGGTCCTCGGGATCGAGCCGACCCCCGGCCCGGCCGCGGCCGCCCGGGAGGCGGGCGTGCCGACCCGCGAGGAGTTCTTCGGCGCGGAGCTCGCCCGCCAGCTCGTCGCGGAGGGCCGCAAGGCCGATGTGATCATCGCGAACAACGTGATGGCCCACGTCCCGGACCTCAACAGCTTCGTCGAGGGCTTCTCGATCCTGCTCGCCGACGGCGGCCTCGTCGACGTCGAGAACCCCGGGGTCGGCGCGTTGCTGGCCCACACCGAGTTCGACACGGTCTACCACGAGCACTTCTGCTACTTCTCCACGATCGCGGTCGACGTCCTGATGCGCCGGCACGGCCTCGCGCTCGTCGGCGTTCAGGAGTTCCCCGAGCTGCACGGCGGCACCCTGCGGTGGAGCATGCAGCACACCGCCGCCGCGGAGCCGGCCGAGTCGGTGGCGGCGGTGCTCGACGCCGAGCGGGCCGCCGGGCTCGACACGTTCGACCGGTACGCCAGCTTCGGCGACGACGTCCGCACCGTGCAGGACGAGCTGGTGGCGTTGCTGCGCTCGCTGCGCGCCGACGGTAGGACCATCGCCGCCTACGGCGCGGCGGCCAAGGGAGCGACCCTGCTGAACTCCAGCGGCATCGGCACCGACCTGCTCGATTTCGTCGTCGATCGCAACATCCACAAGCAGGGCCGGTACCTGCCCGGCGCCCGGTTGCCGATCCTCGATCCCGCCGTCCTGCTGGAGCGGCAGCCTGACTACCTGCTGCTGCTCGCGTGGAACGTGAAGAAGGAGATCATCGCCCAGCAGGCCGAGTACGCCGCGCGCGGCGGCTCCTTCATCGTGCCGGTTCCCCGGCCCGTAGTGCTGTAGGCAACCCATCGTGGTCTCAGGCCGTCGTTATTTCCGTCCGCGGTTGTGCGGACCCTGCTCGCTGGGCTGGCCGAGCCGGTCGGGCTGGTCGGGAGAGCGGGTATGACGGACAGCGACGGGGACCTGAGAGCCCCGGGTGGGGAGGACGACTCTCCATCCGAGGGTTCCCCTGACGAGACCCGGTACGTGCCACGATCGCAGCGCCCCGCGCGGGCGACCGGGCAGCGTCCCGGCGAGCGGACCGAACGTCCCGGCGAAGGGTCCGAACGCCGTGGCGACCGCCGACCCGGCGAGGGTTTCGAGGTGGTCACGGGGCCGGTCCGCCCGCAGCCCGCTCCGGCGCCGCGGCCGGGGCCCGGGCCGTCCGGGCCCGCGATCCAGCCGCCCGTCGGCGACCCGCACCTGTCCCAGCCGCCATCCCGCCCGGTGACGCCCCCTGTCCGTCCGGGGGCCGGCGAGCCACCGCCCGGCGTCGTCACCGCCACGATGGACCTGAGCGCGCTGCAACGCCGGTTGCGGGCGGAGAAGACCGAGCTCCTCCATCGGGTCGAGGGGCAGGCTCCCCGGCATCGCCGCTCGGACCGGCGGGCGCGCCGAACCGACGAGACCGACCCGGAGAGCACGCAGATCTTTCCGCGGCAGCCCCCCGCCGGGCGTGACGGCCGATCTCCCGGGGCGGGCGCCGCGCGGTCCCGCGATCGACGAAGGCTCGCCGCGGCGGGCGGCGGCGAGCGTGCCGCGGCCGCGTCCTTCGGGCCGGGGCCCGCTAACGGGGCCGAGGGCCTGGCGGACGATCTGACCGGCGGCGAGGGTCCGGGCGGCGAGGGTTCCGGCGGCTGTGGCGGAGCCAGGTCGAAGGCGATCTGGACGCTGATGGACCAGGCCGTCTCCAGTGCGACGAACGCCGCGATCTCGTTCCTGATTGCCCATCAGGTCAGCGACGTCGAGTACGGCGCGTTCGGTATTGCGTACACGTTGTTCTCCATCGTCATCGGCCTGGTCCGTGCCGGGAGCTGCATGCCGCTGAGCATGTTCTACTCGAGTGTCACCCGGAGTGACTTCCGGGCGGCGGCCACCGCCACCACCGGCTCGTCGTTCGTCTTCGGCGTGGCCGTGGGAATCACGTTCGTCGGCCTGGGCCTGCTGCTCGGCGGCCCGGTCGGGTCGTCGTTGTCGGCGATGGGCCTCGTGCTGCCCGGCCTGCTGCTGCAGGATGCGTGGCGCTATGTCTTCTTCGCGATGGGGAAGCCCTTCGGCGCCTTCGTCAACGACACCGTCTGGGCGGTCGTCCAGATCCTCGGGATCTTCCTGCTCATCCACCGCGGTGTGACCGCATCCCCGCCGCTGCTGCTCGCCTGGGGGGCCTCGGCTCTCGTCGCGGCCCTGCTGGGGATAGCCCAGGCCGGCTTCTGGCCGTCGCCCGGCGAGACCCTTCGATGGCTTCGCAGGAACAAGTCGAACTCCGCCTACCTGGCGGCGGAGTTCATCACTGTCCAGGGCGCGATGCAGACCTCGCTGCTGGTGATCGGAGCGGTGGGTTCGCTGGCGACGGTGGGCGCCCTGCAAGGCGCGCGCACGCTGCTCGCCCCGACCACGGTGGTCGGGGTGGGGGTCGTGAGCTTCGCGTTGCCGGAGTTCTCCAAGCGGACCTCCATGACCCGCCACGCCCGGGAGCGCGCCGCCTACGCTCTCTCGGCCCTCGTCCTCGCCATTGGCACGGCGTGGAGCCTGATCTTCTACCTCCTTCCGGAACGTTACGGTCAGGTGTTGTTGGGCGACTCGTGGGATGGCGTCAAGAACATCCTGGGGCTGTCAATCCTGCACTATCTGGCCGCATCGGTCGCGGTCGGACCGGCATGTATGGTCTACGCACTCGGAAAAACTAAGATCACATTCCGGGTCAATGCAGCCTTTGCGCCAATGTTGTTTGGTTTTCCCATCATTGGGTTGCTTGTCGGGGGCGCGCGGGGCGCGGTCGTCGGCTATAACATCGCTTTCTGGTCCATTGCACCGGTGTGGTTTGTACTGCTCCGCCGGCTCGGTCGGGAGCACGACGTGGAGCAGGCCGCGCTACGGGACGCGGAGCGGGCGGCGCGGAGCGGCTCCGGGCCTGCTCCCGCCCCGGCGGAGCCGGGAGGACGAGAGTTGCCGCGCCCGCGCCGGGCCGGGATGAGCGACGCACGCCGGTCGAGACGGTCGAACGCCGGCGAATCTGACCATCGAATGGATCCCGTGGATGATGTCGAGGATGTGGATGTCGCTCCGGAGCACGGCCCTCGCCGGCCTGGTCGCGGAACCGGATCGCGGCGTGGTGGGCGGGGCACCTGAGCGTCCGTGCGGCGTCAGTCATAGCTATAGACCGTTTACTATCCGCTATCGGCTATGCTCACAAGTCGGCTCCGTCAGATCTAGACCGTGGTCCGGCAATCGGGCCGGATGCTCCTGTGGGGGGCCACATTGAGTTCGCTTCATGTCCCGCTGGAGGAGTCGTTGCGTCGTCTCACCGGCACTCCGATCCGGATGCGGGCCCGGTCCGCTCGTTCTGAGTCCGTGGCGGGTGCGTCATGAGTCGCAACGTGCAGGCGGGCAACGAGACCAGCCGGGCTCCCTCCGCCCCGTCCCTGCTTCGTATCCTCCAGCCACGGCTGCTGGTCGTCGCCATCGTCGTGGTCATCTTCGCGGCTCTGGCGGCCGCCTACTCCAAGACGCAGACGGCGACCTACCGGTCGAGTGCCCGGGTCTTCCTCTCGACGGATTCGGGCACGCTCGGTGCCAACTCGGTCGACGCGACCCGCTTCGTGCAGACCCAGGCGCAGTTCGCCCAGTCCTCGGCGGCCGTCGCGGAGATCGCGAAGGAACTCAAGCTGCCCGAGGTGGACGTCGCCGCCCGGCTCAGCACCTCGCCGTCCGACGAGGGCTACTTCTTCGTCATCGAGGGGAAGGGCTCGAGCCAGCAGGGGGCGGACGCGCTGGTCAAGTCGGCCGAGGATGCCTACAGCAAGCTCTTGACGACTTACGGCCCCAACAGCCAGGCGAATATCAGCGCCATGATCAAGCTACGTGACGGGCTGGTGGCGGAGCAGGCCGCCGCGGGTCAGGGAGCCGGTATTGCCGGGAGCGTCGACAACACCGTCCGCAACACGCAGATCGCGAACCTCAACACGCAGATCGCCACCGCCCGCACCGCCTCCGCGCTGGCGAGCACGTCGATCAAACTGGCCGAGCCGCCCGTCGCCGGGGGCCAGAGCGGGCCGAACCTGTTCCGTAACACGCTGGTCGCTGCGATCGTCGGGCTGCTCGGTTCGATCGCGGCGATCTGGATCATGTATCAGCGCCGGCCCACGATCCTCGACCCGCACAACCCGTCCGACACCCTGGGCGTGCCGCTGATCGCAGTCCTGGAGCCGGGACGGACCACCGCCAGCGCGGCCGAGACCCTGGTCTCGGCGATGTCCGCGGTGATGTCCCCGACGAGCAAGGTGGTCGCGTTCACCCCGGCGTCGCGGGGGGACCTGACCGCCGACCTCGTCGCCTCCGTGGCCGCGGCCTGGTCCGATGATCAGGGCGTCGTCCTGATCCTGGACACCTCGCCGTCGTCCGAGGTGCGGGGAGTTCTCGAGGGACTGCCCCGGGCGACCTCCGGGGAGCTGCCTCGCTGGGCGCACGAGCCGACCTGCCTGGCACGCTCGTCCGGCACCGGGCGGGGGCACATCCTCTACAACCGAGTGTCGCCGGCCCGGGCCGCCCGGCCCGGTGGCCTCGCCCCGATCCTCGCCGACCGGGCGCCGGTCGTCGACCTCGTCATCCTCGTCACCTCGGCGTTGGCCGAGCTGCCGATGACCGCGGCCTCCGCCATCCAGGCCGACGCCGTCGTGGTCATCACCTCCACCGAAACCAGTCTCAAGGAGCTCGAGCAGGTGCCGCGGGACTGGCCGGCGCTCGCCGAGCGAGTTGTGGGCGTCGTGCACGACGGCCGGACCGGCATCCGCCGGGCCGTCGCGGCGGCCCCGGAGCGTCGTTCGTCGGTCGACACCATCACCTCCAACTCCCCGGTGGGGGACTCGGCTCCGGTGAGCAAGCGGGGCGGCGGCGTGGACTCGGAGGCCACCGACCGCTACGCCCGCCCCGGCAAGCGTTAGGACAGCCCGTAGCCGCGAGGGTCCGGGGGCCCCGAGGTTCCCTGATTCATTCTAGACGGCTCTGGATTCTAGGAGGCGCAACGCCGGTATGACGAGCCGGGCGGTCAGCGTAATCTGACCGTCCGGCTTTTTGTCGTACCGGCTCCTCGTGGTATGCCCGGTCCCGGTCCCAGCGCCGGCCATCGCGATGGTGAGGCGAGCGGAACCGTTAGTCCATCCTTCGGTGGCTCGACACGGGGACCCGCGGCGACCGTCGGCGGGCGCGGCGAGCACGGGTGGGGCGGCGGTCTGTGTGGACGGCGCCATCCGCGCGATGTGGTGCGGTCGCGCGCGTGCCGTGGGTCAGATCGCGGCGAAGGACCGGCCCGGCACGGGAGCCGGTGGGAGCGGCGGTGACGACGCTCCCGGATCCCCTTGGAGCCTGACGGCCTCCTCTGGGGTCACCGTGAACCAGGTGACGAGCAGGAGGCCGAGCCCGGTGACGACCGGGGCCAGCAGGCCTCCGGACAGCACGCTATAGAAGATCAACACAGATCCGGAGAGCACGAACGACTGCGAGCCGCGTACGAACATCGCTACCACCAGACCGATGAACGCGGTGGTCCCGACGACGCCGTACTCGAGGATCAGCTTGGGTAGGAGGGCGTAGTTCAGCGGCAGTCCGGTGCGGTGGTAGAAGGCGGCGGCGTCCCGGTCGGCGAACCCGGGCCCCCAGCCGAACGCCACCGTCATCGGATCGCTGCCGAGCGCGTCCCAGGTCCGCTGGTACGGCTGGACGAAGCGCAGGCTGCCGCTAGACGTCGATGAGGACGTCTCCGTGGCACGCGCGGCGAAGATATCCGACGCCGGGGTGAAGCTGATGATCAGCGCCACGAGGCTCACCCCGAGCAGGGCGGTGAGCGCGAATCGGGCGCCCTTGTGAACGGCCAGTAGGACGCCCGCGCAGGCCAGCAGGAGCAGACCGGTGCCAGAAACGGTGCTCAGGATGGCCAGCACAAACATGATCATGCGCCACCAGCCGCCGTTACGCAGTGTGCAGACCACGATACCGAAGCCGAGGAACTGCGAGCAGAACGACGCCTCGAGGCAGATGAAGGCGTTCGACTTGTACAGTGACGAGCCATACTGCACGGGGTAGGACGTGTTGAACCCCTGCATCAGGAACTGCGGCGGCACGACGTTCTTGACGACGTCGGTGTATGGAACGCCGACGAGCTGAATGGCGAACTGGAACAGGGCGAGACCGGCGAGCACCGTGATCATGATCAGAAAACGGTCCAGCAACCGGGGCAGGAGAGCGCGGGCGTCCGCGCCGCGCAGGCCGAAGAGGAACGGCACGTATGTCGCCAGCAGCAGCAACAACGAGGTGAAGGACGTGTCGTCGTTCTGCTGGAGGAAGGAGACGAGTGCCGAGGCCGAACATGCCGTCATCGCGACGAGGTAGGTGGTCACCCGGCCGGAGTTGTACGTCAGACCTCCGCGCCGCAGCATCAAGGCTGCGCAGACATAGGTGATCGGCAGGATTACCTGAACCTGTGAACTGCCCACCGGGAAAGCGATCCGTTGCAGGAAGATCTCGCAGAAGAGCAGAATCGTCAGCATCCGGAGGGTGGCGTCGTTGACCGACTTCTCGCTGCCGGCCTCCTGGGTCGGGATCACCCACGACCGTGGAATCTTGGTCGTGAGCGTGGTGGTGACCACTGGTTCCCGTCCCCCGTTCCTGGTCAGTGGGCTCCCGGGCGCCGCGCCCGGCGGCGGGGCCCGGCGATGGAAGCCCATCGGCACGTCGGCACGTCGGATAGCTGGCGCGACGGGCGGACGGCGCGGGCGGTTCAGTGTATCCGGGGCCCTCGTGCCGTCTCGCAAGGCGGTCTCCGTGCCGTTTCCGGAGCGCACGGTTGCGTCTTCGTCACGTCTCGCAGCCAGCTGGTGGGGGCTCTTCGAACCCGGCGCGGGCGGTGGATAATAGCGGTCGTCTGACCCGACAGCCATCGGTTTGCATCCGTGTAGATCGGTGCCGCCATGAGGGACCCAGCTCGGGAACCCGCCTGGCGGTGACGCGCGTTTGTCGTACCAGGACGGCGTCATCGCCGCGGTGATATTCGATTTTGGTCTGCCTCGGGTTCGGACCGGTCATCATCGCCGTTGTGGCGGTTGTGCAGGATCTGGTCCTGGTCCCGAGGCCGGGATCGTGCCGTCGGCGGACTTCTAGGCCTCGGGGCCTGTGGGCTCTGGCGCGCCCACGGGCCCCGAGTCGTTGCGCAGCGGGAGCGCGTCAGTAGCTTTTCTTCGCCGGCCGCAGGTGTAGCTCGGTGATCTCCGCGGTGGGTGGGAGTCGGATCAGGTAATCGACGAGATCGGCCACGTCGGCCGCTTGGACGAGTAGCTCGGGCGCGTACTCACGGCCTTCCCGGGCGTAGATCGCCTCCTGCCGCGGGGTCGCCGTACGGCCGAGATGGATGGTAGTCACCCGGATGCCGTCGGCGTTGATCTCCTGGCGCAGGCTGTCGGCGAACCCCCGCATGGCGTGCTGGGTGGCGGCGAACACGCTGGTGCCCGCGCCGGCCCGGATGCCCTGGGTGGAGTTGACGATGACGATGTCGGCGCCGCGGTCGGCCCCGGCGACCCGCAGCGCCGGCAGCAGTCGCTGGGTGAGCGCGTACGGTGCCCGGACGTTCGCGAGGTACTGGGCGTCGAGATCGGCCAACGACACGGCGTCCACCCGGGCGCTTCCGTAGGCGCCGGCGCTGTGCACCAGATGATCGACGCGGCCGTAGCGGCCCGTGACCTCGGCGGTGAACGCGACGACGGCCGCGTCGTCGGTCAGGTCGAGGCACACCGGCGTCAGGGTGCCTGGCCCGGTTGCCTCCTTGCCGAGGGCGTCGAGCCGGGTCTGGTCGCGCCCAAGCGCGAGGACGGTGGCTCCGTCCGAGGCCAGCAGCAGCGCGGTGGCCCGGCCGATGCCGCTCGATGCACCGGTCACCACAGCGACCTGCCCGGCGAGCGGAACCTCGTCCGCCGCCGGGCCGTCCGCGCCTGCGCCCGCGCCCGATCCGTTCGGGGCCGCCATCAGACGTTCTGGTGGGAGAACACCAGTACCGCGTCCTCCCGCGGCGGCGCGGTGTCGTAGGTCAGGCAGATGTCCTCGGGGATCCGGCTCAGGTCGGTGCCACGCAGGTAGTCCCGCATGGTCGTGCCGGTGCACTCCGCGTCGACGTTTGGCGCTCCGACGTGGTTGACCACGTCGTCGAAGTGGACGGTGCGGAAGTCCATGCTGAACAGGGTGCGGCCGGAGTTGTTCGGCACCGAGGAGTGCAGCTGGGCCGCCAAGAAGATCATTATTCCGCCGGAGGGGGCGACCACCCGGGTCTGCGGAAAGATTTCCACCTCCTCCTCGGGCTTGGGCTGCTTGCGAGTGTCGGACTTGATGTGCTTCGCGGCGTCGGCCCGGTTCTTCGCGTTCCACTCGTAGTAGTCGTAGTCGCGGGAACCGTTCTTCACGCCCTGGGAGAAGTAGCGCGGGTGGAAGGCCATGGCGTTCTCCGGCACGATGTCGAAGATCGGCATCCACCAGTTGAGCTGGCAGAACGGTGCCGAGTACCAGGTGTCGCGGTGTGGGTGGAAGGCGTAGGCGATGCCCGAGGTGAGGTAGTCGTCCGACGTCGAGGTCCGCAGCCGGGGCACGTCGAAGTAGGTCTTCGACAGGTCGCAGCCGTGCTCGGCGAGAATCGCCGGCAGCAGCTCCTTGCAGGTGGGGTGGTGGATGAACCGTGGCTTCAGCTCGGCGAGCAGGGCCGCGTAGTCCTCGACCGGCATGTGGTACTGCGCCGTCTCGGGGTCGAGATCGCCGAAGGCCTCGCGGATCAGGGCGCGGCTGAACTCGACGAACTCCCGCGTCGCGGGCCTGGGCGCGTAGACGAACAGCTCGCCGGCGTAGAGCCTCGCCCGCCGCTCGTCATCGGACAGCGTGGACTCGACCAGTACCGAACTCATCAGGTTCCCCCTCGGAACGAACATGGGTGAGAAGCAGCCGGGCCATGGCGAGTTCGTCCGGCGTGGTGACATGGATGTTCGCCGGCTCGCCGGGGATGACCACGACTAGGCCGCCGGCCGCGGCGACCATCGCCGAGTCCTCGACGGCCTCGCGGGCCCCCGCGTGCACGGAGCGCAGCAGGTCCGCCCGGAAGGCGTGCGGGGTCTGCACGAGCCGGTGCGTCTCCCGCGGCAGCGAGGCCCCAGTGACCAACCGGGGGGTGTCGTCGGGGAGGCCGTCGATCACCGTCGAGTGGATCTCCTTGACGACCTCGGTGAGCGGGAGCCCGGGTACGGCCGCGTCGGCGCCGGCGCGGACCTCGTCGACGACCCGCTGGTACAGGGCGGGAGTCGCGAGCGGATGGGCGGCGTCGGTGATCACGATGATTCCGGCGTCCGCGGGCACGGCCGCCAGCCCCGCCCGGACGGACTCGGCCCGGGTGGCGCCGCCGGCGACGACCCGCACTCCGTCCGGCGGTGACCAGTGGCCGATCAGGGCGGCGGGGACGACCACGGCGATGCCGTCACTGGCGGGCCGCGCTGCCGCGACCGGGTGGGCGAGCAGGGGCTCACCCCCGAGGTCGAAGAACTGTTTCGGCCCGCCGAAACGCGTGCCGCCGCCGCCGGCCAGCACGATCGTCCAGACCGGGCCGCTGTTCCCGGTGCTCCCCGCGCCGTTGGTGACGGCGACAGCGGTGTCGGTCACCGCTGGGCTCCCGCGGGCGCGGCGCTGGTGACGTCGCTGAGCAGATCGACGCCCGCCAGGGCGTCGGCCGCCGCCGCGACGGTGTCGAACGGCAGGTCCGCGCGGTCGGCGATGTCGAGCAGGCTGCGCGTGCCGTCGGCCAGGTTCAGCACCCACAGCAGGCCCATCTCGATCGCCTGGCGGTTCATGGTGGCCCCGATGGCGCGGTACAGGCCTCGCCGGCCGAGCTGCGGCTCCCCGTAGGGGGCGGTGTTGCGCCAGATGCGGTCGCGCTCGCAGATGGCGATCGTCCGCAGCAGGATCGCGAACGAGTCGGCCAGTGACTCCGGGGTCACGAAGTCGAGGTCGTCCGCGGACGTGTGGTATTGCGGATAGTCGCCGTGCTGGCCGCGCCCGAACCGGCCGACGGGCAGGTCGAAGCCGGGGGAGCAGAACTGCCGTTCGTCGTAGCCGTAGGGGGAGAAGTCGATGGCCCGGTGCGACCGCCCGGTCTCGGCGAGCGCCGCGGCCGCGGCCCGGTCGACGACGGCGTCACCCCGCCGGCTGCGCTTGTAGGTCGGGTCGGAACGGTCACCCAGGCCGGTCAGCACCAGCCCGTGCCGAATGCGCCCGACGGTGTCGCGGTTGCGCGCGAGCCAGGTGATCGATCCGATCGTGCCGGGGATGAACAGCAGCCGGAAGGTGTGCCGGCGGGGCAGCCTGGCCAGGGTGCGGGCCAGCAGGGTGGCCGTGGCGATGCCCGAGCAGTTGTCGTTCGCCATCGCCGGGTGGCAGGTGTGGGTCGTGATGAGGAACTCGTCGTCCGTGGTCCCGGGCAGCATGATCTCGCCGTAGGTCAGCGACCCCGCGGTGAGGGTGGTGTCGATCTCCACGCCGTACTCGCCGTCGGGCAGCGCGGCAAGCTGCCGGTCGGTCAGGCAGAAGCCCCAGTTCTCGGTGTAGTAGGAGGTCCGGTAGGGCACCCAGTCCGGGCGGTCCGGCATCGAGAACAGGTGCGGGCGCAGCTCGTCGAGGGACAGCCGGGCGTGGACCGGTGTGCTGTACCCCAGCAGGTGCAGCGGGTTGTCAGCGGCGTCGACGATGGTCTTGCCGTCCGGGCCGGTCAACCGGGCCGAGGTGACGTTCCATTCCCGGGGCACGGTCCAGCCCAGGACCGGTGTCCCGCTGGGGACCTCGTGCACCGTGAGCGCGGGCTCCGGGCCGAGCGCCCGCGCGACGGTGGCGAGCGTCGTGCGGACACCGTCCCCGGTGATACTGCGCGCGGGGGGCAGCAGGGTGGCGACCAGGTCGTGCAGCCACGTACCCGGGTCGGCGCCTGCCGTCGCCGCGTACTCGCTTGCGCTGCCGGGGTCGGAACCGCTCAGGGGGGAACCATTCGGCTCGGGACTGCCGGAGCCGCGGGAGGAATCGCTCATCGCTGGACCCGTCCGGAACCTCAGCCGGCCCAGACACGCCAAGGCGCGGCACCGGAATCCCAGAGCTGGTTCAGCTCGGTCCAGTCGCGGAACGTGTCCATACCCATCCAGAATCCGTCGTGGGTGTGCAGGGTCAGCTGACCGTCCCGGGCCAGCTGCTGCAGCGGGTGACGCTCCAGCAGCAGTGCCGGGTCGTCGTCGAGGTACTTGTCGATGAACTCGCGCTCGAAGACGAAATATCCCCCGCTCACCCAGCCGGTCTGCGGCGGCTTCTCGGCGAAGAGGGTGACGGCGTTGCCGTCCGTGGTCAGCTCGCCGTAGCGACTCGACGGCCGGACGCCGGTGACCGTCCCGATCCGCCCCGACGCCAGGTGGTCGGCGAGCACCGCGCCGATATCGACGGCACCGACTCCGTCGCCGTAGGTCAGCATGAACCGCGGGCCGGTCAGGTACTGGGCGACCCGGCGCAGCCGGGCTCCGGTTCCGGTGAGTAGGCCCGTCTCGGCGAAGGTCACCTCCCACGCCTCGTCGCCCACGGTGTTGTGGAACTGGGGGGTGTGGTCGTCGGAGAGCGTGAGGGTGAAGTCGGCGACCTGCGCACGGTAGGCGAGGAAGTAGTTCTTGATCAGATCGCTCTTGTAGCCGAGGCAGAGCACGAACTTACGGAAGCCGTAGTGCTCGTAGGTCTTCATGATGTGCCACAGCACCGGCTTGCCGCCGATGTCCACCAGCGGCTTGGGTAGTTTCTCGCTGGCTTCCCGCAGCCGGGTTCCCATCCCGCCGCACAGGATCACGACGGGGATGTCCGCCACGTCGGGAATCTCGCTGGTCTGGGCGATCTCGATGCTCAAGGCTGTTGCGTCTCCCGTGCTCATGCCCCGGTCCGGACGCGCTCGGGGCAGATGGGCGTCGATGGCCTGGTCGTCGCGGGACCGCGATGCGCTCCGGGCGACCCGGGACAGCCGTCCCGCGGGCCGGCTGGTCGTGACCGGTGGGGGCAGCCACCGGGCGGTCCGGCTGCGCGGGCGGCGCGTTCTCACGCGGGTGAGGACGTCGCTGCTCGCCCGCGAACGTGCGTGCGGGCGTGATCCCGTGGCAACGGTACCGTATGGGCCTTTGCCGGCTGGTGGTGTCCCTACGAACCCGCGCGTGCGGCATAGACCCCACAACCCCGCGGGCCTCCCATGCGTCTGATTCCGGTAACTCCCGTGACTCCCCTGACTCCGGTGACTCTGGGACCGGATGACGGTTTCGGTGGGTCGGGTGCGCCTGTCGAACGATTCTCTCGGAGCGGGAGGGTTGGCCTACGGATGGTCGATCGTTGCACTGCGTGATAAGCCGAGGCCGCCGAAGGCACACTTCGTCAGTGGTTGTTACTGTTTGGCGATCACTCTCGGATTACTGAACGAGTCTCGGCTCAGGTGTCGACGGTGATGGCGGATCTCGTTGCGAGTCACCGGATCGGGGAGAGTGCCGCCCTTGACCGTACTTTTGCGTTACATGAGTAAAAATGACTTTATAGGTAGAAACGTACGACTGGGGTGATGCGGGTGCGCGGGCGCTCCTGGTCGGATGACCCTCCGGCCGGCCGCTGGCCGGTGGACGGATCGCCATCCTCGGACCAGGACGGCACGGTGCGCCACTCCGAGGCGGATCCGCCCCGTTCGGCCGATCGGCGGCTCGCCGGTGGAAGCGCCGGCATGCCGACCCCGTCCCGGGGCGAGTGGCTGGACGCCCGGCTGCTCCCGCTGCGCCGTCGCCGAAGTGACACGACGACGCGGATGCTCCGTTCCCCCAGCGAGGGTTCCCCACCGAGCTGGTCCACATCCGCCGCAACGGTGCTTCTTGCGACGCGCGTGGCGGCCCGGTCACAGGCCCCGCCGGGGACCGGGCGGACCCAGCGCGGGCACGTTCGGACGGTGTCACCACGACCGTGTTCCATTGGCACGGGCGGCAGGCCCCGGCCGGTAAGGGGCTGGACACGCCGGACACGAACGTCCTGGCCTGGGGCGTGCCGGCTCGAGGCGTGCCGGCCTGGGACGGGTCGATCTGGGACGTGCCGGCCCGGGACGTCCCAGCCTGGGACGGGCAGGTACCGGACGCGCGTGTTCGGGCGGACGACGGCGGTGGGCCTGGCCCGGGTCGTCCATCTCGCGTCGCCGGTTGGATCACCGCGCGCCCCGGGGGCCGAGCCGGCCGAATCCCGCGTCTCCCGCTCGTCGCGGTCTCGATCGCGGTCGTGCTCGCCCTGACCGCCCTGACCGCCTGGGTTCTGGCGCCCTCCGGAGGACACCCCACGGACACAGCGGCCGGCGGCCCGACGTCCGCCCCGCCGACGCCGCCCCCGCCGCAGTCGCCGCCCGCGCGGTCGCCGGGCTCCGGCCTCTCGCCCGCACCGGGGGTCCAGCCGCCGGTCACCGCGCCCCGGGTACAGCGGGCCGCCACGACCGGTGAGTTTCCCACGGGGGTCGCCGCGCACACGTTGGCGCAGGCGAACCGCTGGGCGGAATTCCGTGGCCGGCCCAACGACGTCGTCGTCATGTACACCGAGCGGTCCAGCTGGCGGGCGATCGTCGAGCCCTGGATCGGGCGCGACGCCTCGACCTTCGCCGGCTTCTCTGGCATATGGGTCATCAGCCAGCCGCTCTTTCCAGACCAAGGGCCGGAGAAGGGCAACCTCGCCGACTGTGCGGCCGGCCGCTACGACGCCGAGTGGCGGCAGTTCGGCCGCTGGCTGGTGAGCATGGGGCGGGGCGACTCGTTCGTCCGGCTGGGCTGGGAGTTCAACGGGCTGTGGTTCGCGTGGGCGGCCACGGACCCGCAGCAGTGGGTGCAGTGCTTCCGCAACGCCTCGTCGGCGATCAAGGCCACCAGCCCGCGGGTCCGCATCGACTGGAACCTCAACGCCCACGGCTCGACCACGTCGGTTGGCGCCTTCGATCTCTACCCGGGTGACCAGTACGTCGACGTCATCGGGGTCGACACCTACGACCAGTACCCGCCGAGCCCGACCTACGCCGACTTCGACAACCAGTGCAACGGGGACGGCGGTCTCTGCCAGGTGATCCTCTTTGCGCGGACCCATCACAAGCTGTTCTCGGTGCCGGAGTGGGGTGTGGTCACTC
>NZ_CDWTNB010000048.1:0-25032 GCF_977947065.1 Frankia sp. CgJB1 | reverse complement strand
GCGGCCCGATGGGGCCGACCGGGTGCTGGTCGACGTCCCCTGCACCGGCCTCGGAGCACTGCGGCGTCGGCCGGAGGCCCGGTGGCGGCGGACCGCGGCCGATGTGGCCGCGCTCGTCCCGCTCCAGCGTGCGCTGCTCGTTGCCGCGCTCGACCTGGTCCGCCCGGGCGGGGTGGTGGCGTACGCGACCTGTTCCCCGCACCCGGCTGAGAGCGTCGAGGTGGTGCGTGGCGTGGCCGGACAACGCGCCGACATCTCCATCCTCGATGCCCGCCTGACCCTGCCGGAGGTCGACCGGCTCGGTGACGGCCCGTTCGTCCAGCTCTGGCCGCATCTCCACGGCACGGATGCGATGTTCGTCGCCCTGCTGCGCCGGGTCGACAGCTGAGGCGTCGGACCCGGGAGCCGATACCCTCGCGAAATGGCCACCGCGCAGATCTACCCCAGCCTGCTCGCCGCCGACTTCGGCCGGATCGCCGACGCGGCCCTGGCGGTCGAGGGGCAGGCTGACTGGCTGCACGTTGACGTGATGGACTACCACTTCGTCCCGAACCTGGCGTTCGCGCCGGACACGGTGACGGCCCTGCGCGCGGTGACGGATACTCCGCTCGACTGTCATCTCATGATCGACGATCCCGACCACTGGGCGGCCGGGTACGCCGAGCGCGGCGCGGCGAACGTCACCATTCACGCCGAGGCCGTGTCCGACCTGCCCCGCACCACCAGGGCGATCCGGGCGGCCGGGGCCCGCACCGGCCTCGCCGTGAAGCCGAACACCCCGATCGAGCACTATCTCGACGACCTGCACCGGTTCGACCTGCTGCTGCTGATGACCATCGAGCCGGGTTTCGGCGGTCAGACGTTCATGACCGAGGTGTTGCCGAAGATCGAGGCCGCCCGGCGCCTGCTCGACGCCCGTGGGCTGGACCTGTGGCTGCAGATTGACGGCGGGGTCAACGCCGAGACGATCGAACGGGCCGCGGTGGCGGGTGTGGACGTGTTCGTCGCCGGCACGGCCGTCTTCGGGGCGGCCGATCCGGGCCAGGCCGTCGAGCGGCTGCGTGAGCAGGCGCTGCGGGCGGCGCCCCGGCTGTCCCCGCCCGCGCCACGCTCGGCGGTTGGGCCGGCGTGACCGCGTCCGGCGGCTTCATATGCCAGACTTGAGGCAGTACAATCAACAGCACGCGCGCTCCGAGGTCGGTGAAACTCCGAACCGGCGGTGACAGTCCGCGACCCGTCCGCAGGTACTGGGACGGCTGACCCGGTGGAATTCCGGGACCGACGGTTAAAGTCCGGATGGGAGGATGCGCGCGGGCCGAGTGCCCGTGGTGGTCGTTGACTGCTCGCGGGCGCGTGCCGGCGTGAGCGTGCCGGCGTGGTCCCGCGTGGTCCTGCGTGGTTTCTCCTCGCCCAGGGTGCGGGTGCCCGGGAGCGAGGGGCACGGGTCGGATGTTTACCGGCATCGTTGAGGAACTCGGCGTGGTGACCGCGGTGGATGCGCGGTCGGAGTCGGCGGCACTCACCATCGCCTGTCAGACGGTTCTGGGTGATGTGAGTCACGGCGCGTCCATCGCCGTCAACGGTGTCTGTCTCACGGTGACCTCCTTCGCCCGCCCGGGGCTCGACGGGGGCGCCGAGACCGGTACGGCCGGCGGCCCACCCGGCACAACGGACGGCCCGTCGGCGTTCACTGCTGACGTGATGCGAGAGACGCTGGTGCGTTCCTCTCTCGGGAAGCTCGCCGTCGGTGACCGGGTGAATCTCGAACGTCCCGTCCGGCTGGCGGACCGGCTGGGAGGCCACCTGGTCCAAGGGCACGTCGACGGCGTCGGCGCGGTCCTCGACCGGCAGCCCGGTGAGGGCTGGGAGCTCGTGCGCATCGCGCTCCCCGAGGGGCTCGACCGCTACCTCGTGGAGAAGGGCTCGGTGACGGTGGACGGGGTGAGCCTGACCGTCGTCGACATCTCGCCGGCCGGTGGCGACTCACCGGCCACCTTCACGGTCAGCCTGATCCCCACCACGCTCGCACTGACCACGCTGGGTAGCCGCGCGCCGGGTTCCCTGGTCAACATCGAGGTCGACGTGCTGGCCAAGTACGTCGAGAAGCTGCATGCCGGCCCCATCGAACCGAACGGACGACACCGATGACGACATCCGCGGCCGGTGCCTCCTCGACGGCCACCCTTCCCGCCGGTGCCCTTCCCGCCGGCTATGCCGACGTGCGGTTCGCCGCCATCGAGGACGCGCTCGCCGAGATCGCCGCCGGCCGCCCGCTCGTCGTCGTCGACGACGCCGACCGGGAGAACGAGGGTGATCTGATCTTCGCGGCGGAGGCCGCCACACCCGAGCTGGTCGCGTTCATGACGCGGTACACCTCCGGTGTGATCTGCGTGCCGATGGACGCCGCCGACACCGACCGGCTCGAACTGGACCAGATGGTCCCGCACAACACCGAGCGGATGGGCACCGCGTTCACCATCACCGTGGACGCCCGCGACGGCGTCTCCACCGGGATCTCCGCCGCCGACCGGGCCCGCACCATCCGGTTGCTGGCCGACCCGCAGACCATGCCCGGCGACCTGAGCCGGCCGGGCCACATCTTCCCGCTGCGCGCCAAGGATGGCGGGGTGCTGCGCCGCCCCGGCCACACCGAGGCCGCGGTCGACCTCGCCCGGCTCGCCGGGCTGCGGCCGGCCGGTGCGATCTGCGAGATCGTGAACGACGACGGGACGATGGCCCGGCTTCCCCGGCTCGCCGAGTTCGCCCGCGAGCACGGGCTGCTACTGATCTCCATCGCCGATCTTATCGCCTACCGTCGGCGGACCGAGAAGCAGGTGGTGCGGGTCGCGGAGGCATCGCTTCCGACGCGTTACGGGGCGTTCCGGGCGGTCGGGTTCCGCAACATCCTCGACGGCGTCGAACACATCGCGCTGATCCGAGGCGAGCTCGGTGACAGCGAGGACGTGCTGGTCCGGGTGCACAGCGAATGCCTCACCGGGGACGTCTTCGGCTCCCGGCGCTGCGACTGCGGAACCCAGCTCGACGCGGCACTGCGCATGATCGCGACCGAGGGGCGCGGGGTGGTGCTCTACATGCGGGGCCACGAGGGCCGGGGCATCGGCCTGATGCACAAGCTGCGGGCCTACCAGCTGCAGGACGCCGGCCACGACACCGTCGATGCCAACCTCGCGCTGGGCCTGCCGGCCGACGCCCGCGACTACGGCACCGGAGCCCAGATTCTGGTCGACCTCGGCGTGCGCGGCCTCCGGCTGCTGTCCAACAATCCGACGAAGCGGGCCGGGCTGGAGGGTTACGGCCTGCGCATCGTCGAACTTATCGGGATGCCGGTCACCCAGACGCCGGAGAACCTGCGCTACCTGACCACCAAGCGGGACCGGATGGGACACGTCATTCCCGGTCTGCCCGACCTTCCGGGTCTACCCGGCATGTCCGATCTGCCTAGGGCCGTGGGCGAGGACGAGCCGGCCGGCTCGCGCTGGATCCCGGGGGTGCCGGGGGCGTCGAGGGTGCCCGTCACCTCCGGCTGCACGGCCATCGCGGGCGGCGCGGGCCCGGGTACGCCCGCCGGGGCCGACTGTGCCGAGGGGGAGGGTCTGTGAGCGGCCTCGGGGCTCCCGCGGAGGTGCTTCCGCCCGTCGCGGGCATGCGGTTGGCGGTGGTCGCCACCCGATGGCACGCCGAGATCACCGATGCGCTGCTTGCTGGCGCGCTGCGCGCCGCGAAGGACACAGGCCTCGCGACGGCACCCACCGTCGTGCGGGTCTCCGGTGCGGTCGAGCTTCCCGTGATCGCCGCCGCGCTGGCGGCGCGGCATGACGCCGTCGTCGCCCTCGGTGTCGTCATCCGGGGCGGCACCCCCCACTTCGACTACGTCTGTCAGTTCGTCACCGCGGGGCTCGCCCGCGTCACCCTCGACGCCCGCGTCCCCGTCGGCTTCGGCGTGCTCACCTGCGACACCGTCGAGCAGGCCCGGGACCGCGCCGGGCTGCCCGGGTCCAGCGAGGACAAGGGCCGGGAGGCGACCCTGGCCGCGCTGGGCACCGCCGCGGTGCTGCGCGATCTGGAACTCGCCGGCTGAGCTCCCACGCCGTCACTGGCCGGAACGTTCCGCATCAGGAGTTCACACGCACGGTGCGAGGCCGATCCGTCCGCGTGACATGCTCTCGGTATGGTGTTGCCGTCACATGGCGATTCGAAGTGGATCGGGTGTGCCGGTGGTGTGTTCGTTGCTCGTGGCTCTGATTCCGGCTGTCCCGATCAGTCCGGTGCTCTTGTCGGGACGGCCGGTTACACGAGACTGTGGTCTCACGTCGTATCGGTGCCCTTGCGCTCTGGCGTCATACTTCGCGGTGGGATCGGAGGAGGTCCCGTCGGCCGGTACACATGGGGGCGGGGTGGCGCGGATGGTAAGTCACGGTGGGAGTTGGAACGGTGACGAGACGTCGGCGTCGACCGGCCCGGTCGGAGGGAATTCGGAGGTCGGGGAACGGATCGCGGCCGGGCCCGGCCGGCGGGATCCCGGCGCGACCGAACCGGGTGATGGCGGGGACGCGCGCCCCATCTCGCTGCTCGGCCTACGACTGACCGAGCCTCAGACGCCCCGTAACGCTCTGGTTACCCGTCGTCCCATTCGGTCACGTCCGGGCGTGACCCGTTCGGAGCCCGGTGCCGGTCGGACGGGGGGCCCCTCCGGGGGGCGCGGGAGCACGGCAGGCCCGCCGCCCACTCCCATGCCACCGGCCCCACCGCCCGCGCCACCGCCCCCGTCGGGCCGGAGCGCGCCCCCCGTGGGCCTTCCATTGACCGCGTCGCCCGGCCCGAGCTCCGCGTGGCCCGGTGCCTCGCTCACCATGCCCGGCGGAGCGGGGTGGACGCCCGACCTCGCCGCCGCCGCGACGTCGGCGGCCGGGCCGCCGGACCCGTACCCGACCGGTCCGGATCAGTACCCGCCGGACCAGTACCCGACGCCACCGGATCCACCGCCCGGTGCGCCGCCGTCCCCGGTCGTCCCCCCACCGTTTCCGGCCGTCCCGCCGCCCGGGGAGACCTGGGAGAACATTGCGGTACTGGTCCCCGCCGCCGGGCAGCCGGTGAACCTCCCGGATGGAACGCCGGTCGTCCCCGTTTCCTGGGCCGCCACCGCGCCGCCCCCAGACGGCTCGCTCGGTGCCGGGCCCGTAGTCGGGCGGCTTCCCCCGTCCGCGGCGGCTGACCCGGGTTGGCCGGTGCCGGAGGCGTGGCTCGACGCCGACCCCCTGGGCGGACCCACGGTCGGCCGGCAGGCGGTCGAAACGCCCGGTACGGAGCCAGCCTGGTCCGTCCCGGTCCCCGCGAACCTGCCGGCACGGCGGTCCGGTCCGGCCCCTTCCCTGCCCGTCCGGGCGGCGGCCGCGGTGACGCCGTCCCGTGGTCCGGCGGTGGTCCCGGCCGTCGCGGGAGCGGGCGGTTCGCCGGTCGCGCGGGCGCGGGCCGGTGGGCGGCGGGTGCTGGTCGGGGGATTCGGTGGCGGAGGCGGCCGGACGACGGTCGCCGCGGGTCTGGGACTGGCGATCGCGGAGCACCACGGTCATCGGGTGATGGCCGTGGACGCCTCCCCGGACCAGTCCGGGCTGCTTGCGCACCGGGTCGGCCTCATGCCACCGGGCGTGGGGTTGCGGGAGTTGGCCACGGCGCGGCCACCGGTGTCCTCATTGGAGGACGTGCGCCGGTTCGTCGCCTCCGACGGCTCCGGTGGCCTGGAGGTGCTGGCCGGACTGCGTGATCTCACCGGGCCGGGGCTCCTTCCCGAGGAGCTGGCCTGGGCACTCGACCTGCTCGGACACTGGTATCCGGTCGTCGTCGCGGACGCCCCACCGGGGTGGAGCCAGCCGGTGCCGGCCACCCTGCTGGCGCGGGCGGACCTCGTCGTGCTGACGATCCGGGCCGGCGAGACGGAGATCGCCGGTGCGGACGACGCGTTGACCGCGTTGACCGCGGCTGGTCGGCCAGATCTCGCTGCCACCGTCATCGTGGCCGTCGTCGAGACGTATCCCTCCCGGTTGAGCCGCGGGGCACGGCTGCGTCTCGAGCATCTTGAGGACCGGGCCTACATGACGGTGCCGGTGCCGTTCGACGCGGCGCTCGCCGACAGCCGTCCGATCAGCTGGTACCGCCTGCGTCGCCGGACCAGGTTCGCCTTCCAGCGCCTCGCCGGGGCGGTCGCCACCGCCCCGCTTCCCGGGTCGCAACCGGCCACCGTGCTGGCCCGGTCCGCCATCGCCGCCCCCGGTCGGTGCCCCCAACCCGGGCCCGGGCCCGTCCGAGCCATGGTGAATGCCACGGACCCGGTCCGGTACCGGCCCGCCGCGCCGATGAGTCGCTCACCCGAGCGCTCGCCGCCAGCCCGGTCAACCCCGCCGTTCTGACCGCCGCGCTGCGCCAGGCCCGGGTCTTCGTCGGAGTCGAGGCTCGGCTCACCGCCGCCGACGCCGTCACCGGTGCGGACAAGACCAGCGAGATGGCGCTGACGACCCTGCGCACCCCGTCCGGCGCGACCGCGCTACCGATCTTCTCCAGCGTCAGCGCGCTCACCGCCTGGCGCGCCTCGGCCCGGCCGGTTCCGGTCGCCGCGGTGGACGCCTGTACGGAGGCGGTCCGGCTGGGGCTCGGAGCGGTGGTGATCGACGTGGCCGGTCCGCGCTCGGCCAGTCTGGACGTCGGGCCGGGCGGTCCCGCGACGGTGCCCGGCGGATCCGACTCCGACTCGCCGCCCGGGACTCTCGACACGCCACGTGCGACCGAAGCCGCGGACCTCAACGAGCTGAGGGTGACCGCCCTGCGCCGTCCATCCGATCCGGATGGACCGTTGTCCCGGCAGCGGGTCCAAGAGGCGTTGCGGACCGTGACCGAGCGGGTCGAGGTGTGGCCGGCGGAACTGCTCCTCCCGGGTGCCGGCGCACCACGCCCGGTGCTTGCCGTCGCGGTACGCCGGGACGGAGATGCGGACGCGCGGTCCGGGGAGTTGCTCGCCCGGCGGTTGTCCCGGCTGCTCGCCGCTGATTCGGACCCGGCGCAGGAGCAGGAGCAGGAGCGGGCCTCGGGCCCGGCCGTGCTGCTCGTGAGCGCGCGGGAGGCCGCGGCGGTGCGCCGCCATTTGGGGCGGGGCCTGCGCCCGACGCGCCGATGGCCGGTGCGGTTCGCGAGGTGAGTGCCGCCGGCCCTTTCGGAGCGCCCGGACGATGATGTGATCGTCGTGTCGCCCGGTCTGGTGCTACGCTGGGGTTCAGACCTCCTGCCGGCTGGTTTTGTTCCGTCCGCTGGCGTTGCCGTTCCCAGGCAGCCAGGGCACGGTGCGGAGCCTGATCGGCAGGACCAAGCGGGGGTTCGCCCTCCACCCGATGTCAGCACTGATGTCGCCACCCCGGGACGTCAGCAGGTCCTCAGGCCGGAGTTCCGGCTGGTGGCCGCGGTGGCCGGGTCGCCGGTCGGTCGAGCCGTTCTCGCGGTTGTCGGCCGGGAGCCTGGTGTACCAGGCTCGGTGCTCCGCTGCGGTGAGGTCAGGCCCGCGCGTCGAGCAACGGAGGAAACACATCAGCACAGAGTCCCGTATCAACGACCGGATTCGCGTCCCCGAGGTTCGCCTCGTCGGCGCGGAGGGTGAGCAGATCGGCATCGTCTCGATCGGTGAGGCCATGCGCATGGCGCAGGAGGCCGATCTCGACCTCGTCGAGGTCGCGCCGACCGCTCGTCCCCCGGTCTGCAAGCTGATGGACTACGGAAAGTTCAAGTACGAGTCCGACCAGAAGCGTCGGGAGGCTCGGAAGAACCAGGTCCAGACTGTCATCAAGGAAATGAAGCTGCGGCCGAAGATCGATCCGCACGACTACGAGACCAAGAAGGGTCACGTCGTGCGTTTCCTGCGGGCCGGCGACAAGGTCAAGATTACGATTATGTTCCGCGGTCGGGAGCAGTCCCGGCCCGAGCTCGGCATCCGCCTGCTCCAACGGCTGTCCGCCGACGTGGCCGATCTTGGTTATGTCGAGGCTCAGCCCAAGCAGGACGGCCGGAACATGACCATGGTCATGGCCCCGCACAAGGGTTCGAAGCCGCAGCGGGTGCCGGAACCGGCCGGCCACGCCTGACTCGACGGCGGGCAGTCCGCGCGGTGGCGCCGCCACCGGTTCCGGATCTCGCCACGCCGCTTGTTCGACCACCCACGTAACCCGTCAGGATGTCAACATGCCCAAACAGAAGTCCCACAGCGGTGCGAGCAAGCGGTTCCGGGTCACCGGGTCCGGCAAGGTGCTGCGCCAGCGGGCCAACCGCCGCCACTACCTGGAGCACAAGACCAACCGCCTCACCCGCAGACTGGATGGCGTGGTGCCGTTGACGAAGGCGGACAACCGACGCGTCAAGCGTCTGCTCGCCCGCTGACCGCGGCCCGCTGACGACTCCGGCCCCGACTGCGGCGGGCCCGCCGGTCGCGGTCGGCCCGCCGTTGGCGGCCGACTCCGGCCCGGGCCGCCGGACGCACCCGAACGAAGGAGACAGGTGCCCTCATGGCACGTGTGAAGCGGGCGGTCAACGCCCAGAAGAAGCGCCGTACGGTCCTCGAGCAGGCCAGCGGCTACCGGGGCCAGCGCTCGCGGCTCTACCGCAAGGCCAAGGAGCAGATGCTCCACTCGATGACCTACTCCTACCGGGACCGCCGCGCGCGCAAGGGCGACGTCCGGCAGCTATGGATCACTCGGATCAACGCGGCGGCGCGGGCGAACGGCCTGACCTACAACCGCTTCGTGCAGGGTCTGAAGCTGTCCGGTGTCGAAGTCGACCGCAAGATTCTGGCCGACCTCGCGGTCAACGACGCGGTCGCGTTCACCGCCCTGGTCGAGGTGGCACGGGCCGCGCTGGCGGCGGCGCCGGAGCCCACCGCCGCCTGAGCCCGTCGCGACGTCGGCCCGTGCCCGCCTCCCGCGTGTCCCCCACGACCGACGCTCCGCTGTCGACGGCCCCTTCCCCGACGGCCCCTTCCCCGGGGCCCGGAGTGATCGCCGGAGCGCGCTCCGGGCGGGTCGGCGCCGCGCGTCGCCTCAAGCGGCCCGCGGCCCGGCGCGAGCAGGGCAGGTTCCTGGTCGAGGGGGCGCAGGCGGTGGGCGCGGCGTCGGCCGTCGGCGAGCTGCTCGAGGTGTTCGTCGGAGTCTCCGCGACTCCCCGGCACGAGGAGCTGCTGAGGGCGGTCCGGGTGCCGGTCCGGGTCGTCACGGACGAGGCCGTGGCGTCGCTGTCGGACACGGTGACCCCCCAGGGCCTCGTCGCGGTCGCGGCCCTGCCCGCTCACCGGCTCGCCGACCTGCACGTCCCCCGGCTGGTCGCGGTGTGCATCGGCGCGGGCGATCCGGGCAACGCCGGCACGGTGATCCGCAGCGCGGACGCGGCCGGAGCGGACGCCGTCGTCTTTACCGGGAGCGGTGTCGACCCCTTCGGGGGCAAGTGCGTGCGCTCCTCGGCCGGCAGCCACTTTCACCTCCCGGTGATCGTGGAACCAGCCTTGGCCGTGGTGCTGGACCGGCTGCGGGCCCGGGGCTGCCGCATCGTGGCGACGTCCGGAGCCGCGGATCGCGACATCGACACCGCCGTCGCCGCCGGTGAGCTCGACGGGCCGACGGCGTGGCTGTTCGGTAACGAGGCACATGGGCTGGCTTCGGCTACTCTGACCGCCGCGGACGCGGTTCTGCGGGTACCGGTGTACGGTCAGGCCGAGTCCCTGAATCTTGCGGTTGCGTCCGTCCTGTGCCTTTACGCGTCGGCGCGGGCGCAGAGAACGGGCAGGTCCGGTACTGATGGCACCGGAGGAGGTGGTCGACGGTGATGAACACTGTCGCGTCGCCATCCGGGCAGGTACCGCCACCCGGCCCCGGCTGCGCGCCCGATTCGGCCGTGTCGGCCGCGCTGGACGGCCCACTGCCTGCCGCCGCCTTCGACCTGCTACCGGACTCGGTGATCGTGACCGACGCCGTCGGCGTCGTCGAGGTGTTCAACCGGGCGGCGGCGAAGCTCACCGGGGTGGACGGACCGTCTGCGATCGGCCGGCATCTGACCGAGGTCCTCCCGTTGCTGGACGAGCGGGGCAACGACTGGTGGGAGTGCTCGGCAGCCAGCCGGAACCTGCCGCGGGTCACCGGGCAGCCGGAGCGGCGCCTGACCTATGCGGGTCCGGTCCACGACCGTGACTTCCACGTCACGGTGCGGTTTAACCGGGTCGCCGGTCGGCTGGTGAGGGTGTCGCTGTCCCTGCGCGACACCCTCAGCCGCGAGCGGCTGGAACGCAACCGGGCGGATCTGGTCGCGACCGTGGCGCACGAGCTGCGCTCGCCGCTGACCAGCGTGAAGGGATTCACCGCGACGCTGCTCGCCAAGTGGGACCGGTTCACCGACGAGCAGAAGAAGCTCATGCTGAACACGGTCAACACCGACGCCGACCGGGTCACGCGCCTGCTCACCGAGGTGCTGGACGTCTCCCGGATCGACTCCGGACGCATTCAGGTCCGCAAGCAGATCGTCGACCTGCCCGCCCGGGTGCGTTCGGTGGTGGACGGCAAAGTGGCCTCGGGTGCGGCGGGCGCCGACCGGTTCTTCATCTGCGAGGAGGGCGAACTGCCCGAGATGTGGGTCGATCCGGACAAGATTGAACAGGTACTGCACAACCTCGTCGACAACGCCCTGCGGCATGGTGCGGGTACTGTGACGGTACTGCTGCGTGGCAGGGACAGCGGCACGGAGGTGAGCGTGGCCGACGAGGGGGAAGGCGTGTCCGAATCGAACGCCGCGCGCGTGTTCACGAAGTTCTGGCGGGGCGCCGGCCGCGGGAACGGCACCGGCCTCGGGCTCTACATTGCCAAGGCACTGATCGAGGCGCACGGCGGCACCATTTCGGTCGGCCGGGCCACGGGTGGCGGCGCCGAGTTCCGATTTTTCGTGCCCGCCGGTGGCCCGGTGTTCGGCTGACGCCGAGCACCGCGAACCGACCGGTGGGCGCCCCGGGCGGCCAGGCGCGCGCCGCCGCCCCAGGACCGGATACCCCATGCCCGGACGAACTCCGCCGCAGGCCGGACGACCCCGGCTTCCCGCCGGGATGGCCCTGCTTTTCACCCGATGACGAGGATGAGCACCGTGCCCGCCCCTGGAGAGACTGTCGACCCGTCCCGGGTCCACGCCCTCGACCCTGATCAGCTCGACGCGGCCGTTGACGCCGCGCGGGAGTCGATCCGCGCCGCCGCCGACCTCGACGCGCTGGCAGCCGTCCGTACCGCCCACATTCAGGGCGCCTCCGCACCGCTGGTGCTGGCCCGCCGGGAGCTCGGTGCCCTGCCCCGTGCGGAGCGTGCCGACGCCGGTCGCCGGCACAACGCCGCCCGCACGGCGGTACAGGCCGCCTACGACGCCCGGCTGGCCGAACTCACCGCCGAGCGCGACGCCCGGGTGCTGCACGAGGAACGGGTCGACGTGACCCTGCCCGTCGACCGTCGCCGCCGTGGTGCCCGCCACCCGCTGACCGCCCTGTCCGACCGGCTTGCCGACGTGTTCGTGGCGATGGGCTACGAGGTCGCCGAGGGACCCGAGGTCGAACACGACTGGTTCAACTTCGAGGCCCTGAACATGGCGCCCGATCACCCGGCCCGCAGCGAGCACGACACGCTCTACGTCGCGCCGACCGGTGCGGGCCGGGTGCTGCGTACCCACACCTCCCCGGTGCAGATCCGCTCCCTGCTGAACCGCCCGCTGCCCGTGTACGTCGTGTGCCCGGGGCGGACATACCGCAACGACACCATCGATGCGACGCACTCGCCGGTCTTCGGCCAGCTCGAAGGTCTGGCCGTGGACAGGGGCATCACCATGGCGGACCTGCGTGGCACCCTGGAGGTCTTCGCCCAGGCGTTGTTCGGGGCGGGCCTGTCGACGCGGCTGCGCCCGTCGTTCTTCCCGTTCACCGAGCCGTCCGCGGAACTGGACGTGCAGTGCTTCGCCTGCCGCGGGGAGGCGGCCCGCCAGCCCTGTCGGGTCTGCTCGGACGAGGGCTGGATCGAGGCCGGCGGCTGCGGCATGGTCGACCCGCACGTCCTGCGGGCCGCGGGGGTCGATCCGACCCGGTACAGCGGTTTCGCGTTCGGGATGGGGCTGGAACGGGCCGCGATGGTCCGCCATGGCATCCGGGAGATCCGCGATTTCGTCGACGGTGACGTCCGGTTCAGCCTGCCGTTCGGAATCGAGGACTGACCCATGCTGATCGTGATGTCCTGGCTGCGGGAGTATGTGGCGGGGCTGCCGCCCACGCGGGCCGTCGCCGACGCGTTGATCCGGGCCGGTTTCGAGGTCGAGGGACTGCGCAGCGCCGGGGGCGAGTTCTCCGGCGTGGTCGTCGGGGAGATCGTCGACTTCGAGATCGTCGAGACGAAGAAGAAGGCCGTCCGCTGGTGCCAGGTCCGGGTCGCCGAGAGCGCCGGATCCGGGGATGCCGGATCCGAGGGCGAGGGCGTGCGCGGCGTCATCTGCGGGGCGCACAACTTCGTCGTCGGTGACCGGGTGGCGGTCGCGCTGCCCGGCGCCGTGCTGCCCGGCGGGTTCGAGATCACCGCGCGGAGGACCTACGGCCATGTCAGCGAGGGGATGATCTGCTCGGCCCGGGAACTGGGCCTTGGCGAGGAGTCCGACGGCATCCTGGTGCTCGCGCCGCGGGCGCCGATCGGCGCCGACGTCGCCGAGCTGCTCGATCTCGCCGACGAGGTGCTCGACATCGCGGTCACCCCAGACCGGGGCTACGGCCTGTCGGTGCGGGGGATCGCCCGGGAGGCGGCGATCGCCTTCGCGCTGCCGTTCACGGACCCGGGCGGGCCGGCGGACCTGGCCGCCGGCCCGGGGCCCGCCGGGGAGGCCTATCCGGTCGTCGTCGAGGACACCGCGGCGTGTGACCGCTACGTCGCCCGGGTGGTGACCGGGGTCGACTCGCGGGCCACCACCCCGCCGGGGTGGCAGCGGCGGCTGTCGCTGTCCGGGATGCGGTCGATCTCGGTGCCGGTTGACGTCACCAACGCTGTGCTGCTGGGCCTCGGCCAGCCGTTGCACGCCTTCGACCGGGCGAAGCTGACCGGCGCGATCATCGTGCGCCGGGCCGTCGCCGGAGAAACGCTGCGCACCCTCGACGGGGTCGACCGCACTCTCGACCCCGAGGATCTGGTCATCGCCGACGACACCGGTCCGATCGCGCTCGCCGGGGTGATGGGCGGGGCCAGCACGGAGGTGTCCGCGACGACCACCGACATCGTCCTCGAGGCGGCGCACTTCGACCCGATCACGGTGGCCCGCACCGCCCGCCGGCACCGGCTGTCCTCGGAGGCGTCGCGGCGTTTCGAACGCGGCGTTGACCCGGCGCTCGCGCCGGTCGCCGCGGCGCTGGCCGTCGACCTGCTCGTCGAGCTCGCCGCCGCCCGTCCCGAGCCCGGCGTGACCGACCTGGACCACCGCCCTGGCCTGGCGCCGGTGACTCTGCCGCTGACGGAACCGGAACGCCTCGCCGGCCGGCCCTACCCCGCCGAGGTGGTGCGGCGCCGGCTCGGCGACGTCGGCTGCGCAGTGGCCGACGGGCCGGCGACCGGGGGCCTGCCCGGTGTCCTGATCGTGACGCCGCCGTCCTGGCGTCCCGACCTGACCCGGCCTGCCGATCTCGTCGAGGAGATCATGCGGCTGGAGAGGTACGACACCATCCCGGTGACCCTGCCGTCGCTGCCCGCGGGGCGCGGGCTCACCGCCGCGCAGCGGATGCACCGCGCAGTGGGCCGGGCACTGGCCTACGCGGGGTTCGCCGAGGTGCTCACCCTGCCGTTCGTGCCCGAGGACGCCGCCGACGCGCTCAGCCTGGCTGCGGTCGACCCGCGGCGCGCGGCGGTCCGGATCGCGAACCCGATCGCCGAGGATGCCGGCTACCTGCGGACGACCCTGCTACCCGGACTGATCGCGGCGGCCGTGCGCAACATCGGCCGGGGGCAGCGCGATCTTGCCCTGTTCGAGAGCGGCCTGGTGTTCCGTGAACGCGAACGGATCCCGACGGGCGTCGTCACCCCGCCGGTGGATCGTCGGCCCTCCGCCGCGGAGATCGCCGCTCTGGACTCGACCCTGCCCGGCCAGCCCCGCCACGTCGCCGTGCTCCTCACCGGGCGCAGTGAGCCAGGTGGCTGGTCCACGCCGGCCCGGGACGCGAACTGGGCGGACGCGGTGGACGCCGCGCACGTGGTCGCCGAGGCGGTGGGCGTCACCCTGACGGTCAGGGCCGGCAATGTCATGCCCTGGCACCCGGGCCGCCTCGCGGAGCTCTCGATCGACGGTCGGGTCGTGGGCCACGCGGGTGAGCTGCATCCCCGGGTGCTCGGCGCCGCCGGGCTCCCGCCCCGGGCCGGCGCGATGGAACTGGACCTCGACGCCCTGATCGAGGTCGCGTCGGCGGCGCCGCCGATGATCGCGCCGACGATCTCCACCTATCCGCCCGCCGACCGGGATGTGGCGCTCGTCGTGCCGATCGAGGTGCCGGTCGCCGACGTGACGGCGGCACTGCGGGCCGGAGCCGGTGACCTGCTGGAGTCCCTGACCCTCTTCGACGTCTTCGAGGGCGCCCAGGTCGGGGTCGGTCAGCGCTCGCTGGCCTTCGGCCTGCGGCTGCGCGCCGGGGACCGGACGCTGACGGCCGCCGAGGCGAACGCGGTGCGGGACGCGGTGGTCGCCCGGGCGGCGGAGCTCACCGGCGCGTCCCTGCGCGCCTGAGGCCGAGGCGGGTTACGCCAGCCTCATTGCATGACGATGAGTTGGCGTGTATAAAATTGCAATCATGGGTGTGACGGCAGCAGTTGCGGGGGCGAGCGGGTACGGCGGCGGAGAGCTGCTGCGCCTGCTCCTCGCCCATCCCGAGATCAAGATTGGTGCGCTGGCCGCGAACGCGTCCGCCGGCCGGCCGGTGACGGACGTGCATCCTCACCTGCCCGACCTGGAGGGCCGGGTGTTCACGGACGCGGCCGCGCTGGCCGGGACTGACGCGGACATCGTTTTCCTGGCACTGCCGCACGGTCAGTCGGCCGCGGTGGCCGCCACCCTGCCCGACACCGTACGGGTCGTCGATCTGGGTGCCGATCATCGGCTCGTCGACCCGGAGGCGTGGCGGCGCGCCTACGGGGGGGAGCACGCCGGGACCTGGGCCTACGGCCTGCCCGAACTCCCCTGGGCGCGGGCGGAGATCGCCGCGAGCCGGCGGGTGGCGGTCCCGGGCTGCTATCCCACGGCGACCTCTCTCGGACTCGTGCCGCTGCTGGCCGGCGGTCTCGTGGAGCCCGCCGACCTGGTCGTCGTCGCGGCGAGCGGCACGTCCGGCGCGGGGCGCTCGGCCACGGTGAACCTGCTCGGCAGCGAGGTGATGGGTGACCTGACCGCCTACAAGGTGGGCACCCACCAGCACCGGCCCGAGATCACGCAGACCCTCTCCCGGGCCGCCGGTACGACCGTGACGGTGTCCTTCACCCCGGTGCTCGCCCCGCTTCCCCGCGGCATCCTCGCGACCAGTACCGGCCGGGCCATCCCGGGCACCGACGCGGACGCCGTGTACGAGGCGCTGCGGTCCGCCTACGCGGGGGAGCCGTTCGTCCGGGTGCTGCCGCCGGGGCGCTGGCCGCACACCGCGGCGACGCTCGGCGGGAACGCCGTTCATGTGCAGGGGACCTTCGACCCGGAGACCGGCCGGGCGATCGTCGTCACCGCGATCGACAACCTCGGCAAGGGCGCGGCTGGCCAGGCGCTGCAGTGCGCCAACCTGATGCTCGGCCTGCCCGAGACCGCCGGGCTGACCGCTCAGGGCATCGCCCCCTGACCGTTTCCGGCTCGGCAGGCTGGCAGGCCGGTAAGGACGCGGGACCATCGACCAGCAACATCGACCAGCAACGCGGACAGGGGACAGGAGAGGGTTGAGTTGAGCGTCACCGCCCCACGGGGCTTCCGCGCCGCCGGAGTGACGGCCGGGTTGAAGCCGTCCGGCCGTCCGGACGTGGCGCTCGTCGTCAACGACGGGCTGTCCGACGCCGCCGCCGGGATCTTCACCGCCAACCGGGTCCAGGCGGCTCCGGTGCTCTGGAGTCGCCAAGCCCTCGCCGACGGCCGACTGCGCGCCGTCATCCTCAACTCCGGCGGGGCGAACGCCTGCACCGGTCCGGCCGGATTCGCCGACACCCACGCCACGGCTGAGCACGTCGCCGGGGCGCTCGGTATCGGTGCCGGCGACGTCGCGGTCTGCTCGACCGGTCTCATCGGCGTCCGCCTGCCCATGGACAACCTGCTCGCCGGCGCCACCAAGGCGGTGGCGGACCTCACCGATACCGCCGCCGCCGGCGCCGCGGCGGCGGAGGCGATCCGCACCACCGACACCGTCGCGAAGGCCGCGGTCCGCACCTCGTCGACGACCCCGGGTGTCACCATCGGCGGGATGGGCAAAGGCGCGGCGATGCTGGCGCCGTCGCTCGCGACGATGCTCGTGGTGGTCACCACCGACGCCGTCGCGGACGCCGCCACCCTCGATCGGGTGATCCGGGCGTCCTCGCGGGTCAGCTTCGAGCGGGTCGATTCCGACGGCTGCCTGTCCACCAACGACACCGTGCTGCTGCTGGCCTCGGGTGCCGCCGGGGTCAGCCTGCCCGAGGCGGAGCTGGCGGGGCTGGTCACCGAGGTGTGCGTTGACCTTGCCCAGCAGATGCTCGGCGATGCCGAGGGTTCGACGAAGACCATCGCCATCACCGTGACCGGAGCCGCGACCGAGGACGACGGGCTGGAGGTCGGCCGGGCCGTCGCCCGCAACAACCTGCTCAAGTGCGCTCTGTACGGCAAGGACCCGAACTGGGGACGGGTGCTCGCCGCGATCGGCACCACGAAGGCCGTTTTCGAGCCCGACGCGCTGGACGTGTCCATCAACGAGGTGCAGGTCTGCCGGGCCGGGGCCCCCGGCGAGGACCGTGACCTCGTCGACCTGTCCGGCCGTGAGGTGCGCATCGGCGTCGATCTGCACGCCGGCGACGCCGAGGTCACCGTCTGGACGAACGACCTGACCGACGGGTACGTCTACGAGAACTCGGCGTACTCGACATGAACGTCCCGACCCGGATACTGCCGCCTTCGAACGGTGGGCACGGCGGCACCGCAGGCGCCGATGGCACCGGCGACGCCGCCCCGGGCGGGGGCACCGGGCGGGGCCCGGCCGCCACCGCCCGGGGCCACGCGGCGCTCGCGAAGACCCAGGTCCTCATCGAGGCGCTCCCGTGGCTGTCGCGGTTCCAGGGCGCGACCATCGTCGTCAAATACGGCGGCAACGCGATGACGGAGCCGGCGCTGCGCGAGGCCTTCGCCGCTGACGTCGTGTTCCTGCGCCACTCGGGGCTGCGGGTGGTCGTCGTGCACGGCGGCGGTCCGCAGATCACCGCGCATCTGGAACGCCTCGGTGTCCCCTCGACGTTCGTCGGCGGCCTGCGGGTCACCACCCCGGAGACCATGGACGTCGTGCGGATGGTCCTGCTCGGCCAGGTCAATCGGGACGTCGTGGGGCTCGTCAACGACCATGGCCCGTTCGCCGTCGGGCTGTCCGGTGAGGACGCCAACCTCTTCACCGCGCGGCGCCGCCCGGCGATCGTCGACGGCCGGGAGGTCGACGTCGGCCTGGTCGGCGACATCGTCGAGGTCCGACCGGAGACGATCAACGCCCTGCTCGGCTCCGGGAAGGTGCCGGTGGTCGCGTCGGTTGCCCGCGGCGTCGACGGCGGGGTCTACAACGTCAACGCCGACATCGCCGCCGCCGAACTCGCCGTCGCGCTCGGGGCCACGAAGCTCGTCGTCCTGACCGACGTCGAGGGCCTCTACGCGGACTGGCCGGCGAGCGACGAGGTGATCAGTGAGCTGAGCATCACCGAGCTCGAACGGCTCCTCCCCTCGCTCACCGCCGGCATGATCCCCAAGATGGAGGCCTGCCGGCGGGCGGTGCGTGGCGGTGTTCCACAGGCGCACGTGCTCGACGGACGGGTGCCGCATGCGGTGCTCCTGGAGATCTTCACCGACGACGGCATCGGCACTTTGATCATGGCCGAGCCAGGCACCTCGCCTGAGCCGGGCACCTTGCCTGAGCCAGGTACGCCCCCTGCGCCCGCCGCGCGCCCGGCCGGGATCGTTCCGGCCGGCGAACCGACCGGAGGAACGCCGTGAACGCCGATCTGATCGCCCGCCGGGACGCCGTCGTGATGGCGACCTACGGCCGACCCGCGATCTCCCTGGCTCGGGGGGCCGGCAGCCGGGTGTGGGACCATGACGGCCGCGAATATCTCGACCTGGTCGGCGGGATAGCCGTCAGCGTGCTCGGTCACTGCCACCCGGCGGTCCGGGACGCCGTCGTCGGCCAGCTCGGCGCTCTCGGTCACGTGTCGAACCTCTACGCCAATGAGCCTCAGGTGCTGCTGGCCGAACGGCTCGTCGAGCTGCTGCGGGTCGGCGCGCCGAGCCCCGGGCTTCCGCCCGAGGGGGCGAAAGTCTTCTTCTGCAACTCGGGGGCGGAGGCCAACGAGGCAGCAATCAAGATCGCCCGCCGGACCGGCCGTTCGGAGATCATCGCCACCGAGGGCTCGTTCCACGGCCGGACCCTGGGCGCGCTGTCCATCACCGGTCAGCCGGCCAAGCGGGCACCGTTCGAGCCGCTACTGCCCGGCGTCCGGTTCGTGCCGTATGGAGACGGCGCGGCCCTGCGCGCCGCCGTCAGCGAGGCGACCGCGGCGGTGTTCCTGGAACCAACCCTCGGCGAAGGCGGTGTCGTGCCGCCGCCGGCCGGCTACCTCGCCGCCGCGCGGGCTGTCTGCGACTCCGCTGGCGCGCTGCTGGTCCTGGACGAGGTGCAGAGCGGCATCGGCCGGACCGGCTTGTGGTTCGCCCACCAGGCCGAGGGCGTGCTGCCCGACGTGATCACCCTGGCCAAGGGACTCGGCGGTGGCCTGCCCGTCGGCGCCTGCGTCGGCATCGGCGCGGCGGGGACGCTGTTGCGCCCGGGGGATCACGGCAGCACCTTCGGTGGCGGCCCGATCGTCTGCGCGGCGGCGCTCGCGGTGCTCGACACGATCGCCGCCGAGGGCCTGCTTGAACACGCGTCGCGGCTCGGGGAGCGGCTGGCCGCGGCGATCCAGGCGGCGGGCGTGCCCGGCGTGGCCGGGGTCCGGGGACGGGGGCTGTGGCGGGCGATCGAGCTCGACGGCCCATTCGCGCCGGCGGTGGAGAAGGCCGCCCGCGAAGCCGGTTACCTGGTGAACGCCGTCGCCCCTGACGCCATCCGGCTCGCCCCGCCGCTGATCCTCACCGCCGCCGAGGCGGACGCCTTCGTCGCGGCCCTGCCCGGTATCGTCGGCGACGCGCTCGCCGCCCGGGTTCGGTCGGCGCAGTCCGCGTCAGCCCCGGGCTCTAGGGTCAGCGCATGACGGTCCGACACTTCCTTCTCGACACCGACCTGACCCCCGCGGAGCAGACCGCCCTGCTCGACCTCGCCGACGGGCTCAAGGCACGCCGCCGCGTTACCCGGCTGACGGAGCGTCCGCTCGCCGGGCGCTCGGTGGCGCTGCTGTTCGAGAAGCCGTCGACACGCACCCGACTGTCGTTCGACGTGGGCGTCGCCGAGCTCGGCGGCCACCCGGTGGTGATCGACGCGGTGAGCACGCAGCTCGGCCGGGGCGAGACCATCGAGGACACCGCCGCGGTGCTGAGCCGGTACGTCGACGCGATCGTCGTGCGTACCTTCGCGCAGGAGCGGTTGGAGCGGCTGGCGGCGGCGGCCACCGTTCCGGTGATCAATGCGCTGTCCGACCACGCCCATCCCTGCCAGGCCTTGGCCGACCTGCAGACGATCCGGGAGCGGCGGGGCCGCCTGGCCGGGCTGACCCTGACCTACCTGGGCGACGGCAACAACGTCGCGCACTCGCTGCTGCTCGCCGGCGCGTTGGCAGGCATGCGGGTGCACGTGGCCTCGCCGCCCGGCTATGAACCGTTCGAGCAGGTGCTGCGGCACGCCAATGAGATCGGCATGGTGACCGGGGGGGAGGCGCTGGTGATGCACGACGCGCTGGAGGCCGCCGCCGGGGCGGACGTGCTTTACACCGACGTGTGGGCGTCGATGGGTCAGGAGGGTGAGTCGGACAGCCGCGCGTTGGTGTTCCAGCCGTACCGGCTCGACGAGAAGGCCGTCGAGGCCGCTTCGCCTGACGTGATCGTCATGCACTGCCTGCCCGCACATCGGGAGCTCGAGATCACCGCGTCGGTGATCGACGGACCCCGTTCGGTCGTGTTCGACCAGGCCGAGAACCGGCTGCATGCCCAGAAGGCCCTGCTGTCGATCCTGCTGTCCGAGGGCGTCGGTCCGACCGGCGCCGCCGGGAGCGCGTCCGGGGTGGGGGGCGCATCGCCGGTGGGGGGCACCGGGCGATGATCTCGGAAGCAGGCGCAGGGGCCCGGCGTGCCGCGCCGTTGACCAAGCACGCCCGTCAGGCTCGGCTGGCGGCGTTGATCGGTCAGCGCGGTGTGCGTTCACAGACCGAGCTCGCGCGTCTGCTGGCTGCCGAGGGCGTCCAGGTTACCCAGGCAACCCTGTCCCGTGATCTGGAGGACATCGGGGCGACCAAGGTGCGCGGTCCGGACGGCGGCCTGGTCTACGCGGTCGAGGCGAACCTCGCGCCGGCGGAGATCGTCCGGCTGTCGCTCGCCCGGCTCTGCGAGGAACTGCTGGTCTCCGCGGAGGCCAACGGCGACCTGGTCGTGCTGCGCACGCCGTCGGGCGCCGCGCAGCTGTTCGCCTCGGTGCTCGACCGGGAGGCGCTCCCGGGGGTCATGGGCACGATCGCGGGGGACGACACGGTGCTCGTCGTCTGCCGGTCGGCTCCCGCCGCCGAGGCCCCGGTCCGTCCGGAGAGTTCTGTCGGCCCGGGAGATCCCGTCGGTTCGGGAGAGCCAGCTGGTCAGGGAGGGCATGCCGGCCCGAGGGGGCCGGCGCTCGCCGCCCATCTCCTGTGGCTCGCCGACGGCCGGGCGCGTGGAGCGTCGACGGGACCGTCCGCCGTGCCGGACCAGGATGCGTAGCGGTGCACCGGCGACGCCGTGAACCGGCCTTCCCAGCACCCTCAATAAACACAATGCTGATTTTTGCTAAAAATAGCACTTATCAGCTTTTTTAACCAGTTTGGCATGATTTCCAATAATTCAATATTATTCGATATAAATCAACATAAGGAGATAAGCACTGTGACCGAACGCGTCGTGCTTGCCTACTCGGGCGGCCTCGACACGTCCGTGGCCATCGGTTGGATCGGCGCCGAGACCGGCGCCGACGTCGTCGCGCTGGCGGTCGACGTCGGCCAGGGTGGCGAGGACCTCGAGGCCATCCGGCAGCGCGCCCTCACCTGTGGCGCGGTCGAGTCGATCGTCGTCGACGCCCGCGAGGAGTTCGCCGAGTCCTTCGTCGCTCCGGCGATCAAGAGCAATGCGCTCTACATGGACCGGTATCCGTTGATCTCGTCGCTGTCGCGACCTGTCATCGTCAGGCATCTGGTCGCCGCGGCCCGCGAGCACGGGGCGGACGCCATCGCGCATGGCTGCACCGGCAAGGGCAACGACCAGGTGCGCTTCGAGGTCGGGGTGGCGGCGCTCGCCCCCGGGCTGAGCGTGCTCGCCTCGGTGCGCGATTCGGGGATGACCCGGGACAAGGCGATCGCCTTCGCGGAGGAACGCGGCCTGCCGATCGACGTGTCGAAGAAATCGCCGTATTCCATCGACCAGAACCTGTGGGGCCGCACCGTCGAGTGCGGCGTCCTCGAGGACCCGTGGGCCCAGCCGCCGGAGGACGTCTTCGTCTACTCCGCGGACCCCACCGTCGCGCGGACCCCCGACGAGGTGACCATCTCGTTCACTGACGGTGTCCCGGTGGGGCTGGATGAGCGCTCCCTCCCGCTCGCCGATCTCGTCGCCGAGCTCAACGTCCGGGCGGGCGCCCACGGCGTGGGCCGGATCGACCTGATCGAGGACCGGCTCGTCGGCATCAAGAGCCGGGAGATCTACGAGTGCCCGGCGGCGATCACGCTGCTGACGGCCCACCGGGACCTCGAGGACCTCACGCTCGAGCGGGATGTCGCCCGGTTCAAACGGAGCATCGACCAGCGGTGGGGTGAGATCGTCTACGACGGTCTGTGGTACTCGCCGCTGAAGAGCGCGTTGGACGCCTTCGTCGACTCCGCCAGCGCCGGAGTGTCCGGGGAGGTGCGGATCCGGCTGGTGGGTGGCGTCGCCCAGGTCGTCGGCCGGCGCAGCCCGGCCAGTCTGTACGACCACGGACTGGCCACCTACGACGCCGGTGACCAGTTCGACCAGCGCGACGCCCGCGGGTTCATCGAGCTCTGGGGCTTGCCGACGAAGGTCTGGGCGGCGCGCGAGCAGCGGCTGAACCCGTGACCGCGACGCACCCGTCCGGCGGGAACGACACGACGCACGGGGCGCCCGGGGACGGGGCGCCGATGCGGCTGTGGGGCGGGCGCTTCGCCGGCGGCCCGGCGGAGGCGCTCGCCCGGCTGTCGATAAGCGTCCAGTTCGACTGGCGGCTGGCGCCCTACGACCTGCTCGCGTCGAAGTCGCACGCCCGGGTCCTGCACCGGGCCGGGTTGCTCGACGCCGACGAGCTCGCGGCGATGCTCGCCGCCCTGGACGAGCTCTCCGACGCGGTCACCCAGGGCCGGTTCCGCCCGACCGTCGAGGACGAGGATGTCCACACCACCCTCGAACGCGGTCTGCTCGAACGGCTCGGCACGCTGGGCGGAAAGCTGCGGGCCGGCCGGAGCCGCAACGATCAGGTTGCCACCGACCTGCGGCTCTACCTGCGGGACTCGGCCCGCGAGGTGGCCGCGCGGCTGACCGAGTTGTCCCATGCGCTGGTCGTGCTTGCCGAGCAGCACGTCGATACCCCGGCCCCCGGGATGACCCACCTGCAGCACGCCCAGCCGATCTCCTTCGGTCATCAGCTGCTGGCACACGTGCAGGCGTTCGTCCGGGACATCGACCGGTTGCGCGCCTGGGACGCCCGGGCGTCGGTGAGCGCCTTGGGGGCCGGGGCACTGGCCGGTTCCTCGCTGCCGCTCGACCCGCAGGGGGTGGCCGCGGAGCTGGGGTTCGACCGGGCGTTCGCCAACTCCCTCGACGCGGTCTCCGACCGGGACTTCGCCGCCGAGTTCCTGTTCGTGGCGGCCCTGATCGGAGTGCACCTGTCGCGGCTCGGCGAGGAGATCGTGCTCTGGACGACGAGGGAGTTCGGCTGGGTCGAACTGGACGACGCCTTCGCGACCGGTAGCTCGATCATGCCGCAGAAGAAGAACCCGGACGTCGCGGAGCTGGCCCGGGGGAAGTCCGGCCGGCTCATCGGGGATCTGACCGGCTTCCTGGCCACTCTCAAGGGACTGCCGCTCGCCTACGACCGCGATCTGCAGGAGGACAAGGAGCCGGTCTTCGATGCGGTCGACACCCTGCTGCTGGTGCTGCCCGCGCTGACCGGCACGGTTGCGACCATGCGGGTCCGTCGCGAGCGGCTCGTCGCCGCGGCGCCCGACGGCTTCGCGCTGGCCACGGATGTCGCCGAGTACCTGGTGCGCCGAGGGGTGCCGTTCCGTCAGGCGCACGAGGCGGTCGGCCAGTTCGTGTCGTGGTGCGTGGCCCACGACGTCGATCTCGACGAGGTGCCGGACGACGATCTCGGCGTGATCAACCCGCTGCTCACCCCGGACGTGCGCGAGGTGCTGTCGGTGCGGGGAGCGCTGGAGGCCCGCTCGGCCCCCGGCGGGACCGCTCCCGACCGGGTCCGCGAGCAGATCGCCGCGTTGCGTCCGGTGCTGGACCGGGACCAGGCCTGGGCGGTGGGTTGACGGCGCTACCCGAATCCTCGCCCGGCATGGCACCGACGGACGGTGCCGCGCCGGACGGGGTGGACTTCTACGACCGGCCCGTTCTGGTCGTCGCACCGGCCCTTCTTGGTGCGACGGTCCGGCACGGGCCGGTCGCCGTTCGGATCACCGAGGTTGAGGCATACGGGGGGCTGGACGATCCCGCCTCGCACGCCTAGCGCGGCCCGACGCCGCGCGCGGCCGTCATGTTCGGACCGCCGGGACGGGCCTACGTCTACCTCAGTTACGGCGTCCACTGGTGTCTGAACGTGGTGTGCGGACCGGTCGCTTCGGCGTCGGCCGTGTTCCTGCGCTCCGGAGAGGTCGTGGCGGGTCGCGACCTCGTAGCGGGCCGTTTCCCACACCTGGTCGAGGCGGACCTGGCGCGTGGCCCCGGCCGGTTGGGACGGGCGCTCGCCGTGACCGGCGCACTGAGTGGAACCCCGGTCACCGGCGCGGGGCCGATCACGGTGGCACTGGCCGGGGGCCGGAGGATCCGTCCTCCCGGCCCGCCCGGTATCTCCGGCGGCCGGGTCTGCCTCGGCCCCCGGGTGGGGATCCGGGTGGCGGCCGAATGGCCCTGGCGATTCTGGCTCGCTGGCGAGGCGACGGTCAGCGGCCCGCGGTCGCCGCGTCGACCCAGGTGAGTCGACCCGGTGATGCTCTGTACGAGTGTTCCGGGCCCAGTGTTCCGGGGGTCCAGAGCTCTGGCCCAGACCATCAAAGCCTCCCATATCAAAAGATCACAACGAACCAGTCTTGGGAAGGTGTGACGTACATCACATATCTTGGCGAGGGATTGATTTGACGTCCCCCGTCATCCACCCGTAATGTTCTTGCTGTCAGCGAGACACCGGATCCGCCGAACACCACGGATGCGGTCGGTGACCGCCCCCCTCGAGGGGCGTTATGTGGCAGATGTACGGCAGCCCCCGCCTGGGGAGTAACTGACGAGCATCCTCCAGAATTTCGCAAGAAGCCAGCAAGCCGCATGAGGGCGACGTCTTGCGACGTCTACTCA